>DIRN01000044.1 GCA_002426645.1 Firmicutes bacterium UBA5435
ATATGTTACAATCCAAACATGGATTATAATAAATAAAGTGAGGGTAGTAGGACCTTAGTCCGCTTTACGATTCCATTTTCCCTTAAGATCCTCTCTTAAAAGAAAGAGAGGATCCTTTTTAACCATCTCTAATCCAACGTTATATCCATCTCGAGCTCGAAAAAGCAATTGTGTGCTCTGTCCTATAGTCACTGACTCTACCAGATCCCGTTCTTCTAAAATTCTCCCTAATCTCATAAAGTCATTAGCAGCTCCATGCATTAAGGTATACTCCCACGCTGAAACATTATCGTATCTTATACCGTCAATTATAACAGTGGCTTTTCTCTCTTCTAGGAAACGATACGGAACATGAGCCTCTGCCTCTATAAGATGAAATAGTGTGCAGTTTCTATAAGTTACTCCCATGAGTAAAATATAAGCATCTATATCTACCAATGTCTTGAAGGGGCTATCAGGTCCAAAGCCGGTTTTATGGGGTCTTCGGCATATAAGTTCAGCATTGGGTCCAATTGCAGAGAGAGGATGTGAAGCATGATCGCTCCTTATGGAACCAGGCCACGTACGTACAGTCTCAGAAATAATTCCCATACGTGAAGGGGTATTCTCTCTATCCCAAAGCCTCTCACCTTTCCTAAGGTAATATGAGAAAGTAGGTACAACCAGTGTCCCTGACTCACCTAAAACCTTTAGAAGTCCTTTGACTACTGTCTTTGCACCTCCATCTACCCATCCAAAAGAAGAAAGGCTACTATGGACCATTAGAGTAATACCAGATGATAAATTTAAAGCTCTAAGGCCATTTACAATATCATCTTTTGTAATATACTCCATAGAAATTTCTCCTCTCATACAACAGTTTCCTTGTATTTAGTCCCAGCTCCAATGGTTCATCTAAGTTTAAAACACATCTTTGCGTACGCATTCTCTTCTTGTTAGTTAGGAGATAGAGCGCACATATAAATGAAGGAGGCAATATTGCCTCCTTCATTCAATCAATGTCTCATCAATAATTTCATTAGTATCAAGGGATACGATTCTAATTGTATCCCCTTCTACTACGGCAACTGTAGGGATACTATCTTCTTGCTTTGGAAGAGACGGACTACCAGGATTAAGAATAATGTGTCCCTTTCTTATAAGCAGACGCGGCACGTGGGTATGCCCATGGATTAAAAGTTTAACACCGTATTGTTCAGCTAAGTTCACCATATCCTCATCTGAGAGATCATCCCCATGAGTCGCCATTATCCTAAGTCCCTCCAATTGAAGGAAAAGATATGGCGTCTGTATAGGAACCCTGAGAACCGCCTGATCCACAGCGGAATCGCAATTCCCCTTCGTTACAAGTATAGGTATTTTAGAGCTATTTATAGCATCTGCTAGATCGTTTCCTTTGTACCCCTGCGGAAATGGATTGCGGGGACCGTGATAAAGAATATCCCCTGCGTGTATTATTAAATCCATATCGCGGAACGGACCATTAATAGCCCGTTCCCAAGCATCTACAGAGCCATGTGTGTCACTTATAACGCCTATTTTCACACTATTCCTCCTTTAGACCTTTTTTACGCTAAGTTTTGTGGGTTCGCCATTGAGCTCCCAGCCTTTGGTGTATGCTCCTTGTGGAGCACTCCCCTCAACAAGTTCTAAAGAAAGAGTCTCATTCTTTACATAATCGCCAAAGCTTTCTACCATCTCTCTAACTACGTCAGTACTTTCATAATATGAATGTATCCTATCTTCGATCTCAAAACCCGCTTCTTTTCGCATCGTCTGGATTTTATTAACCATCTCCCTAGCTAACCCTTCGAGGATAAGATCGTGGGTCAAAGTCTTATCTAAAGCTACAGTAAATCCATTACCAGACTCTATAGCATAGCCTTCCTTTTCATGAGTCTCAAGAAGTAGTTCATCGCTATTTAGGGTAATAACGTTCGCACCAAGAGAAAGGGTCACAGCCCCTTCAGATTTAAGCGTCTTTGCTATCTCATCAGCATCACTATTGTTTAAAGCTGCAGATATATTCTTCATCAACCGCCCATACTTTGGACCTAATACATCAAATTTAGGTTTTACAGAGTAGGATACAAGAGCTTCAGAATCATCTATAGTCTCTATTTGCTTAATATTTAGTTCCTCTTTTATAAGATCAGCAAGAGACTGGATACCCTCCCTCTCTCGCGCACCTGGAGCAGATACAATTATCTTAGAAAGAGGCTGTCTATTCTTTAAATTTGCCTTAGCTCGAGCAGCCCTCCCAAGGTAAACAGCTTTCATAGTGCTATCCATCCTCATCTCAAGTTCAGCATCTAATAAGGATCCACAGACCTCAGGATAATCGCATAAATGGACGCTTATAGGTGCATTCTTATCTACACTTCTTACTAAATTTTGGTACATCTCTTCACTAGTAAAAGGCGTAAAGGGCGCTAACAATTTTACTAAAGTAGCAAGAGTCTCATAGAGAGTAAGGAAAGCAGCTATCTTATCATCATCCATCTCTGACCCCCAATACCTTCTTCTATTACGCCTTACATACCAATTACTAAGTTCATCAACGAACTCCTCTATGCTCCTTGCAGCTGACATAACTTCGAAACCATCTAAATATGTACGGACTTTCTTTACCAAATGATTCAGCTTTGATAGAAGCCATCTATCTATAAGTGGTCGTTTCTCCACTGCAAGCTCATAATCTAATGGATTGAAATCATCTACATTTGCATAGAGAACGTAAAATGCATACACGTTCCATAAGGTTCCAAAGAATTTACGCAGAGTTTCCTCTGCTGCTTCTTGATAGAATCGCGTAGGTGCCCAAGGAGAGTTTACCGTATAAAGGTACCATCTTAATGGATCTGCTCCCTGGTGATCAAATATGAGCCATGGGTCCACCACATTACCCTTATGTTTGCTCATCTTAGTACCTTTTTCATCTAAGACATGACCTAAGACGAGACAATTCTTATATGAAGACTTATCAAAGAGTAAAGTGGAGATAACTAGTAAGGTGTAGAACCATCCTCTAGTCTGATCTATAGCCTCGCTTATAAAATCAGCTGGAAAACTCCCTTTAAAGATCTCCTTATTCTCAAAGGGGTAATGCCACTGAGCAAAAGGCATAGAACCTGCATCAAACCAGCAATCAATGACGTCAGGAACCCTATGCATATCCTTTCCACATTCTGGACACGTTAGGATCACTTCATCTATATATGGTTTATGAAACTCTAAATCTTTTTTTACGTCCTTACCGAGTTTTTCTAACTCAGCTCTGCTCCCAATGCAATGTTCATGACCATCTTCACATATCCATATTGGCAGTGGAGTTCCCCAATACCTCTCCCTACTAAGACTCCAATCGATAAGATTCTCCAAAAAGTTCCCAAAGCGACCATCACGAATATGTTCCGGGTACCAGTTTATCTCCTTGTTATTCGATAGGAGTTCATCTTTAATAGCAGTCGTTTTTATAAACCATGCTGTTCTAGCATAATATAGAAGAGGGGTATCACAGCGCCAGCAGAAAGGATATGTATGTTTATAATCTGTTACCTTATAGAGGGATCCCTTCTCTTTTAGATAATCTATTATAGAAGGGTCTGCGTCCTTAACAAATTTATCCTTCCACTCCTCTACTGGATCAACAAATTTACCATCTGGTCCTACAGGCTGAATTACTGGGAATCCATGTTCCTGTCCTACCCTGTAGTCATCCTCACCAAAGGCAGGCGCTATATGAACTATACCTGTACCTTCAGTAAGAGTTACAAAATCTGCAGTTACCACCTTAAAAGCTCGTCCCCGTTCATTAGAATAATATGGGAAGATAGGCTCGTATTCCATACTAGTAAGTTCAGAGCCTCTGATAACTCGCTCTACTTTGTAATCATCTAATACTGCAGGAGCTAAATCTTCTGCTATAATTAGTTTCTCATCTCCTACCTTAGCTACCACGTACTTATAATCAGCGCCTACTGCTAAAGCTACATTAGATGGGAGGGTCCAAGGAGTAGTCGTCCAAACCAAAAAGTAGGTATCCTCTTCTCCTTTAACCTGTGTTTTTATATATATAGATGGTTCCTCTACCTCTTCGTATCCTTGAGCTACTTCATGGCTAGAGAGTGACGTTCCACACCTAGGGCAATAGGGAACGACCTTATGGCCTTTATAAAGCAGTCCTTTTCCCCAGATATTTTTAAGAGCCCACCAGACAGACTCAATATAGTCATTAGTATAAGTTACATAAGCGTTCTCCATATCAAGCCAGAATCCTACGCGCTCTGTCATCTTCTCCCATTCTTTTTTATATGTAAAGACGCTTTCTTTACATTGCTTTATAAATTTTTCAACACCATACTCTTCAATATCTTTCTTCCCACTTATGCCTAGGGTCTTCTCGACCTCTAATTCTACTGGAAGGCCATGAGTATCCCATCCACCCTTTCGATGAACATAGTATCCGCACATAGTCTTATATCGGGGGATAAGATCCTTCATTACTCTGGTTAAAACATGACCAGGATGAGGCATACCATTAGCAGTAGGAGGTCCCTCATAGAAAACAAACTTAGGACTTCCTTCCCTTGCCTTTAGGACCCGTTCAAAGATATTATTTTCGTTCCAAAATTTAAGAACCTGAGATTCCATCTCAGGAGGATTCAATGTATCAACCTTTTTAAACACCTGCTTCACGAAGCATCAGCGCAATGGCTCAGTATAAATACCGAGAGCACCTGCTTTCGCTCCCTCCTTCTTATTTTTTCACGTGGATGTATAGCATCCCTAATCAAAAATTTATAGAAATCAAAATCCCTTCGCCCTTAAAAAAGGGACGAAGGGATCTTATTCTCCGCGGTACCACCCTTATTAGCTCATATTTAAATACGAACTCGCTTTATAGAGTACGGACGTGGCTAACGCACACTTTAATACTCCCTCTCCTATAACGGGGAGAATCCCGACAGAATCTACTCTTACCACTTGGTAATTTCGGACTGCAGCTCCGGGGTGATCTTCAGAATACTAGAGAGTATCAGGCTCACACCATACCCTGACTCGCTTGACCTCATCGCTATCCTTACTCTTCCCCATCATTGCATTTCAACATTAAAGAACTCTAGCTTAACAATCATTATAGCATACTGGAAAGAAAGCGTCAAGAATTTTTTAAGTCAAAACATTATGGTAGTTCCCTCAACAATGCATCAATATTTTTAATGTAAGTAATCTTTAAGCTCTTCCAATCTCTTCATCTCTAAAATCTTAGTAGCAATAACATTTAGACTCTGCTCATCTTGCTCTCGTATCTTCTCCTCATATTTATCAGGCAAATTCTTAAACTTAGCTAATAAAAGCCTTATTATTAAATTTTGTGTAGCTCGAGCCATACCTCGTTCCATACCTTGTTCTATACCTCGTTCCATACCTCGTTCCATACCTCGTTCCATACCTTGTTCCATACCTTGTTCTATACCTTGTTCTATACCTTGTTCTATACCTATAGCAATACCTTCTTCCAGGCCCTTCTTCTCAGCAAACTTAATTACATTTAGCATGCTGATCTCCTCCCAAATCTTATTTATCTCACTTTCATCTAACATCTTATCTACTAAAACAATGATCCCTGCCATTATTGATTCAATTTCTCTACTATTAAAGCTACTGGCTTTTAAGAGAGAATAAATATCCTTTACTCTTTCACCTATACCTTTGCTGCCCCGCATCAACGGTAAAAATGTCATGTTAAGAGCATCAGGCTTCTCATTTCTTTCGACTTTCTCCTTCTCTTCTTGGAATATCTTATCACCATCATACTTATTCATATATATTATGTCTATATTGTAAGTAACTGCTCCCCATTGGATCTTATCTTTTAAAGTGATATTATCCCCTAGGTAAATAACTACTGTTCTAATTACGCGCCTATGTTTGCTTATTAATCTAGCATCGTACATGAAAAACCTATAAAGGTCTTCTTCGTTGTATGTACGTTGGAATTCCAGATGAAGAAGGGAATCATCTTTTAGTTTAAATATGAAATCTGTTATTTGGGCATCAGCCTCTATTGCTGGTAGCTCTGTAGGATATATACCTTCAATCTCTGGCAGATCAAGTCCTAAAAACTCTAACATGTTGCCACGAAATACCTCACAAGCAAGTTTAAAGACAACATCGTAATTTTGATAAGTTATATCTTTACCCACCACTTCACCCCTTGATATAACATATTGATATTTTTAATGTAAGTAATCTTTAAGCTCTTCCAATCTCTTCATCTCTAAAATCTTAGTAGCAATAACATTTAGACTCTGCTCATCTTGCTCTCGTACCTTCTCCTCATATGTATCAGGCAAATTCTTAAACTTAGCTAATAAAAGCTTTATTATTAAATTTTGTGTAGCTTGAGCCATACCTCGTTCCATACCTTGTTCCATACCTTGTTCTATACCTATAGCAATACCTTCTTCCAGGCCCTTCTTCTCAGCAAACTTAATTACATTTAGCATGCTGATCTCCCCCTATTAATTATAACATCAGTATTTAAATAGAGCAAATATCGTATAAACCTTTATCAAAGATTAAAACCGGAATTCCCATGAAATCATTATAAGATCTTACGATGACGAATTGATTTCTAAGATATTTATAGATTACCGATTATTTCTTAAGCATCTCAATGGCTACCAAGATCCTATTTGTCCAAACCTCAGATGGCAATAACCCCGTTAACATCCATTTCTTCCGAAATTAATATGATAAAAAATTTGCCTTTTTATCGTAAATCTCATAAGAATGTGTTTAGTGTAAAAAAATATCATAACAATGCTGTAGCCTTAGCACCTTATACATCAGTCTGATGTTTTCATTCTAAACATTATCAAGGGTTTATGTTACGCGGGAATCTAGGTTAAAACTATTTCCCTCTTCTTGCAGCTACCTGCAGTGTTTCTACTACATTAGCTATGAACTCTCCATTGCTAGGAGGGTCATAAAGACATCGTTCTAATAGCTCTAAGCCAAAAACATCTCTCAAACGACGTCTATCCGTATTCTTCCATATGTTTTTTATGGCATTGCGCACAGCGGCTTGTACACCGCTAGAGGTAGTAGAAAACTTCTCTGCCACCCGCGGAAAGATGAGAGTCGTAACAGCTGTTAACCTCTCAGGTTCCTTTGTTGCTAGAAAGATTGCCTCTCGCAGATAGATATATCCCTTACGATATGTAGGAACTCCTAGTATATATAGTAGCTCGCCAATAGCTGAATAAAGACTCTCATCGTTATCTAAAGAGTAACTAGATATAATATAATTTCGAGAATCCCTAACCTTATAATTAAAGGGGCCATCAGCCAAATCTCTACATAACCTATGTATCTTATCTATAAGCTCATATATATCAAATGGTTTGATCACATACGAGTCTACTCCATAAGCCTTAAATTCCTCTATTAGCTCGTCTGTTTCCAGAACTGTAAGCATAATTATTCGTGGTCGCCGCGATAACTTATGAGTTGATAGTTGAGTAAGGACACCCATACCATCTAAACGAGGCATAACTACATCTAAAAGTATAATATCAGGGTTCTTCTCTTCGATCATCTCGAGCGCTTGAATTCCATCATGAGCAACTCCTACAACCTCTATACCTTCTTCACTATCAAAGACCTCTTTAAGTAACTCACAAAGCTTTACATTATTGTCGATAATTAAAATGCCTATATCATGATGTTCTCTTTTTGTCAAAGACTTTTCACCTCAAAACGCCCTATTAAGATTACCTCTTCTTGCCCTACCATGTCTTTACCAAGTAACTGCACCTCATAGACCCCTTCTTTAGCAGATTGAGGGATCTTATAAGGGATATTAATGAAGATGTACTTAGGAACATCCTGCACTCTTGTGGGATGTGAAATGTACTCTTTTGACTCTTCATATATAACATCCCTAGATGGTGAGAGCACATGGACTTCTATCTTAATGGAAGCGGTATATTTCGGATCAACACCTTCTAATAGTGTAAAGTTTGAAAATTCAGTATATATATTAACCTCTTCTCCTAGTGAAAAGATTGCTCGTGCACGGGCAATATAGTCGCGCTTACCTCGAAACTCTGAAGCGAGAACAAGACCAGATGCACTAAAACGAGGATTATCAGAAGAAGATTGCCTCAATCCATGTTTATCAAGGAATTTAAATTCCTTAATTATCTCGTCGAATTCATGCATCAATTGATCAAAAAGACCTTCCCATGTACCGCATACTATACCATACGCCAATTTATCCTTAAGAAGATACACCACCTTCAGTTTTATGGGAACTCCACTATTATTCGTTTTATAACTACGCACTACGCCCTCTACACCATCCACAATTATCTTCTTACTCTCAACAACATCATAACCAGTTAACATTTCAACTTGAGATATCATATCATTGAGAGTAGCCCTGGGAGACGTTAAAAGCTGACCCATTATCAGGATCATTGAGAGGCGATCCTCTGCCTTTAAGTAAAGAAGGGCTTCCGGGTCGTCCTCTTGCGTCCAATTTGCTGGAATAGAAAGGGAGAAATTAAACTCCTCGTTTATAAAGGTCTTAATCTTTTTAGTCGCATCGATATAACCTGAAGTTCCATGCGAAGATTCTTCAATAAAAGAAAGATCCGATATAATAACCCTCTGACTTGATGGCATAACCCATATATACCTAGTATCAGATGAAACTTGTACAGAGATTTCTTTTCCAGGTCCCCATATTGTCTCCTTCTTCAAGGTATCAGACGTCTCAATTAATTCTATCTTATGAGCATCAGAAATCACAACGTGCACTATATCATCAGATGTCTTAACATAAGCTTTAGCACCTGCAGCATCATCTCCATGAACCCAGAGAGTAAAACGAATTTCCCCACTTGTATGCTCCTTTGGAAAAACAAAAGTAGTAGGGCGAGCACAGTTAAAGTAAGTCTTCCCAGTCACGGGACCTTTCCTTATCTGAGGTGCCCCTAATACCATAATATCACCGAAAAAGGGATTCCTAGAGATCTGCTTGTAAGTAGCTCCCAAGTCATCCCATTTATTTATCTCGCTTTGTACGTAAAAAAGATAACCATCAGGCAAAGTCCATGAAAGTTCGTTCTCTGCAAATATAGTAACTGAAGAGATAATTAAGTATATTGCAAAAACCATCAATGTCTTTTTTAATCTTTTCATATATACGCGCTAATATGGTATGCCCTCTAAGAATTACTAAATAGAAGGACTCGACAGAAATAGCGCTCACCTTCCTTAAAAGAAGAATCTTAAAGTAATAAAGCCCTATTTTATAATTCGCTATTTACTGCCGATATCCTTCTAAAAAAACATTAATTTACTATTCACTTTATTTATTATAATAATAAAGTGCCTTCATTTACCGTCCCTAACACATCTTTTAAATTCATAGAAAGATCGCTTCGTTTTCTAACCTTTTGGGGGATCTTTGGACTCAGTAGAGAGCCATAGTCACTGAGTATACGTTGGAGTTTAAATTTAATCCTGGTACGAGCATTATCAACTGATTTTGAATTTATCCCTACTTCATTTTCTATCTCGCTAGTGGTATAACCCTTTAACAATAAAGCTATCACTACGTACTCAAGAAGAGAAAGATGATTCTTTAACATCTTATCCAACTTTTGACTCACCCACTTCTCTTCAACTATCTCTTCAGGATCTACTTGATCAGATGTTATGAAATCCATAAGAACTCTACTATCATCATTATCTATATAGGTTTGAAGTGATATAGCACTATTAAGACTTCGATTTTTGTAGTTATTAGTCTGTCTAATTATATTATATATCTTGCGAATAATACATAGATAAGCAAAAGAACTGAACTTCACACTATAATCATAAAAATTATACTCATTAATTGCATTCAATAGACCAATTAAACCCTCCTGCATCATATCCTCAAACTCAACGATGCCTTTATAATTCTTTCGTACTATATGCCTGACCATTGGTGTATATTTCTTTATTAATTCTTCCTTTGCATAAGCATCATCTTCCCTGGCCCTATTCAACAATTGTAAATCTAATGCTTGATTTACGTCAGATATGATGATCCCCTCCTGTCAATAGATTGCATTCTTTAGAACAAAAAAATGGCTAAGGGGTTTGTCCTCTACTAATAATCTATATGACCGAATGGGAAAAAATATTCCGTCTAAACGCAAATAAAAACCAGTTTACCTTCTGACGCAAACTGGTAATATAACTATATAATGATTAAACTTAAAATATTGAGAAGAATTGGGAGAGTCAAACTCCCCCAGTCTTCTAAAATGAATTCCTAACGGGGTTCAATTATAAATTTGATTGCAGTCCTTT
>DIRN01000019.1 GCA_002426645.1 Firmicutes bacterium UBA5435
TTACAAATTAAACGGGATTTTAGGGTACTAGAGAATTGCATACGAGTCATCTCTTGAAAGACCTGTTCCCAATTAACAAGTCCTCGACCTGGAGCAAGGTGAGAATCTCTATCACCAGCATTATCTTGAAGATGAAAGGCTTTAATGTCGTTTCCCATTACCTTAAAGAACAGATTAGCATCATCGTATACTGCCATTAAGGCATGGCCTACGTCTAGACAGAATCCAAAATTCGGATCTTTAAATTCTTTGGCAAAAAACTCAAAGTGTTCAGGAAGAGAACCGAATCTGATACCGTGTCTAGGAGGCATATTCTCAAGGGCAATGGTAACATTTAATCTTTTTGCAATTAGAAGAAGTTCCTCTATGCTCTTACTAAGGGCTATCTTATATTTATCTATTCCTTCCGCAGTTATATTAAACTGATCTGATGAGGGATGTAGAATCATTATACTTGCCCCAAGAGTAGCCCCGCGCTCCATCCACCTTTGAATACCTTCTACCGCTTGCTTTCTTAAAGTTTCGTAGAAAGATGCTATATTATATTCATGCGAAAATGGCAGGTGGAAAGTTTGAATTTTTACACCCTCATTCCTGAATAATTCACCGATCTTTTGTAACTGGCTCTCTGATAAACCTTCATAAAGAGGTGGCGCTCCCTCAATGCCAGCAGCACCTATCTCTCTACATAAATCACAGATCTCTTTAGGGGACTTGTTAGTAACATCATATCCTGAAAGAGACCACTCCCAAGTCCTATTCATCTCTTTATCTCTCCTCCCCCATAATTTGAGACTCTTGATACTGTGATATATCTCCGTTATAGCAGAGTATTATGATGAGGATTCATTCGTAACTCATACCCTAATCTTACTCTATTCTTTTAGTTAGGGCAATAGTGAGTACTCCTTCTATGGCTATAGCAATTATACCTCCTGTCATAGCTGTAATAAATTGAGGAGTCTGCATTGCTTGAGCTATTTTCGGTGGAACCTGGACAATAAACTTTACTGCGGAAGAAAGCACGAGAAACTTAGCAGTGGCTCCTATAAGTAAACCTATAACTGATACTAGCAGCTTCTTTGGAAATCTCTTTGATTTAAAAATAGAACGCGTTCCATTGAATATAGCTACAAGGATTCCATTACCAAGCATTATAAAAGGAATCATTGGGCCTAGAGGAGCTGGTAGGATCCCCCGCATAAAAGCTATGCCAGGGGTTAATAAGCCTATTAATATGCCTGAACTCACTCCGACAAAGATACCAGATAATAATAGCATTGCATTTACTAATGGACCTGTGAAAGGTTGAGGAAGTCCAACCATTTGTACAGCAAGTGTTAGGGCTAAGAGCACAGCAGTCCGAGTAAGCCATTTAACTTTAATAGACTGATCAGTACTATTTGTATTTTTAGTCTCTTCTTCCATGATAGTCCTTAGGAATCCTTTAGAAAATAGGATCCTAAGTCTTCCCCCTTTATTTCCTTGTTATGTATTAGATTATATCATAGTAAAGAGACCTATGACAAGCTACAGATGTATAAAACTTCAGAATATAACTTGAAGTCCTATTAATTATATAGTATAATATAATTAGGAATTAACTGTTACAACACAATTCTTTGCTCTTAATTTTACTATCAAACTCTCTAAATATTATTCCCTTTCGTATTCTTGAGTGCATTTCTGAAATTATATTTTGTTTCATGCTTTATGTGATTAGAATTCTCGATAGCATATTCAGTTCTTTATTATTTCAGATAAAATTTCTAAGGCGATTTAAGGACTTCTATTCGCCTTACAATATAAATGCAAAAAGAAAGGGAGGGGCTTTTGTGGGCGTTAAAAAAGGTGTGGAAGAGAAGAGTGCTTTATGTTCATTAACGAACGAAGAGGTTACCGTCAAGCTCGAGTATATTGAAATATTATCTAGAACAGGACCTCCACGCAGGAGGTACACAGGAAAAACATGTTCCAACCATGATGCTTGTTATAACGTTGAACGCCAGTGTACACTTGCAAGTAGAGGTACATTTGATCCCTTTGAATCTATCGTATAATGTGATAAGTGATTACGGTGTTTTTCTTGAGAACCCACAGGTAAAGATCTATGAAAGCTCTTTACCCGTGGGCTCTTTTTTAAATCTTTTGGTATAGAGCCCATGGTGATAGAACTTCTTCTGGAGAGTTCCCTCCGTGAGAGTATCCGTCTTCACCAGCTACATATCCATGGTCTGAAGCCAAGAGAATAATGGCTCCTGTAGGCAAAGAACGTAAGAAGGGACTTAGACGTCTCACAGATCCCATACTCAGTTCCTCTAATAAGGTCCAATATTCGTCCTTTGAAGTGTGAAGTTTCGTATCAAACCACTCTATCTTCATAATATCCCAATTCTTTACACCGCGAACATTTAGGTTATCGTAAATTAAAAGTTCTTTTGGAGCAAAGTTTATGATATCTTCTACAGAATGAAGCGGTCCATCCCATCCTCCTCTTCGCCATTCTTCCACCTGACGTTCAGTGGTAGTAGGGAGAGATGCCCATATAAATCCTTTATTAAGGAGTTGAAATTCGTGTATATAGTTTCTGCACATCAAAACATTAAAGAGATCAGACCTTACGCCGTCTAATATTAAAATATAAAAGCTTGAAGCGGATACATTATGGATCAATGTGCATATATCTTTCAAAAGAAGTTCTGCGAAGCTCCTTGTCCTAATGATACTCTTTTCTTCTTTTTCTATATAGCGCCCAAAGATGGGTCTCGTTTTTTCCTTAAAAGCCTTAACTTCGTCATGTACTCCAAAACCAGCCTTCATGAAAAAACCCCTTAGTGGACTACAGCGCTTCAACCAAATCATCATCCAATCTAAGTTTGAATATGTCCCATTATAAAACTGCTCCCAAGCTATTAAGTTATTATCATCATGATCCATATATGGCAACCCTTTAAGGAGTAGTAAGCGGACCTGACAAAAGAGATACCAAGTAATTAATACCTCAGTCATAAGGTTATCCTTGTTTTGATCTTCTAAGCTCATCATAGTATGAGAGCGTTCTAATAGGCAACTAAGTTCGGGAGCTTCACCTAAGATATGGCGAAGACGCGAAGATATTCTGGTCATCTCGTGTAGATCCTTAACATGAAGTGCTCCATGGAGGAACTCATCTCCAATAGTTAATATATCTTTTGAGCCCATCTTTCCAGAGGATTCAGAGAATCTATTTATTATTCCCCCTAATATTCCTTCACCCAGAATAGAGGGTTCATGAACTTCTTCCACGTTAACCCCTACACTATCAGAGGTATCCCGCTGAGTAATATTCCCGCCAGTCTTAAGTTTAAAGTATTTCTCCTTATTAGCCGCGGAATCAGACTCTATTCCAAGCCATCGTACTATTTCCTTAAAGATCTGCTCTGACGTAAATATTCGCCCGACAAGAGAATCGTAGAGCTCATCTATGTTTTTCTCTTCTATAAGCATCTTACCCGCTAACGCTCGATTAATAGATGCAATAGTATTTGCATCTATTAAGTCTCCTAGTTGTTTAGTAAGATCAGGGTTAGATGAATCAACGCGCGCAAGGGTATTAAGACGTTGAGAGATAGGTCCCTTGCCAATAGCCTCTAGACCCTTTGCATACTCTAAAATAGCATTACATATAGGTTGAGTCGAGATGGCTAAGGAATAATTTTTAATTCCGTCTAATGCCCTAGCCCTTAAGTCAGCTACAGTAGGACGCTCGTACCTGTCTCCAAGTTTAAAGCCGCAAGAACAACCTGGGGTCTGTATAAGTATGTCTCGATCAGCTTTATCGCACCCCTGGGCAAGTAAATCATTAACACTCTTCTTCAGAGCATTATAATCATCCTCTATATATATTGCATCTATTGTATCTAACTTCTTAAGGAGGCGCATCTCAGGTGTTCTCTCAAATTCAGCATATTTCTTAAGCTCAAACTCAGACTTAATCTCATGTTCCTTAAGATACATATCCATATATTCTTCTTGGAAAGTTATAAAGGCTGCTTCTAGTCGCTCTATACCATTTGAAGTTATAACGTCTTGGGACTGCAATAAATTCAATGCTTCATTTATTGTCATATGGAGCTTAGAATATTCTTCACCTTCTGGAATCATATCAAAAGCTCTCTCTAGATACTTATACATATGAATGAATCTGCCCAACTTCTCATTGAAGAAAGATAGAGAAATATTTATCATATTAACATCGTCATCAAAATGGGGATGCGCACCATAGGAAGATAGGAACCTTTGAAGGCCTTGTACAGACGAGTAAGAAACTTTAATCTCTCCAAGCACTTCTTTCACTTCATTTATAGCCTTTGTGATATCATCTATAGGTAAAAGCTTCTTAACTGAGTAGCCCTTAACCTCTTCTAACTTAATCTGTAATTCTTCTATTTTTCCATCAAGTTCTGCCTTAGTTGATACAACCTCATCCCATGCCTCTCTTTGGCTCCCTATATTAAATGATTTCTCCTTTAATCTTTTAGGAAGCCAAGGAATCTCTCGAAGGATGACCTGAGATTCAGCATCAAGGAGCTCGCCACGTTCTAGGTACTTAATATTTGAGATGTTATATCCAGTGATATTGTTTAAAGGTAGTCTACGCTCGTTAGAACATGGTACAAGTAGTCCTCCAAATATAAGGCTTAAAATAAGAAGATCAAATGAGTCTTTGCTAAGGCCATAAGGACTTTTACGTAACTGCCAATAGAGATCTTCCGTTCTCTTCCTTTCTTCATCAAAGCTTTCAAATACCTTCTTGATTAGAGGGTTGTCCCTAGTGTTAATAGTTAATTGAAGTTCTCCCCTCCTTGATCTACTAGCCAAATTCATAGGGAAGAGATATCCTCTTATTATCACGTTTGTAGATGGATCTAATTTTTCCTCTTCAATAGGTCCGCTTGCCCTAAAAAAAGAAGATATCACCTTGTTTTTAACACTATCAGTTATGACAGAAGCATTGGGAGCGATTGTAGAGTGTAATGGGAATTTAGAAAAGAGTATTGCTCCTGCTATCTCCTGAACTAGTTTATCAAAGGTTAAGCGAACAGTCTCAGCAAGAGTCATGATAATCTGGCTTGTCCCAGAGACTACCTCTCCATCTAAATATATATCAGTATATATCTGGCTCGCCCTTTTCTTAGCATCATCTATATGTGGTGATATGTACTCTTTTGTCTTGGCTGATTCTGCTGTTCCCTCTGCCTCTAGTTCCTCTAAGAAGAGTTTATAGGCCAATGCTCTTTTAAGATTTTTAAGTTCTTCATGGTTAAAGCTACGAGGGTACCATATAGCAAAGGAATTTCCCTCTCCTTTAAACGCAGGTCTAATCTCATCACTTACATGTTTTCGTTGCTCCTCTACATCAAAAGGAGTCCCTATACAGAGCACAAAGTCTGTCTCTTCCAAGCAGACTTGATTCACCATATCTCCTATATCTTCTGCCTTTATCTCTCTAAGGTCTCCCCACCTAACCAACCCTTGCCTGGATGTATTCTGCCAGGTCACATTCGTTTTCCATTTACGTTCTGTAGCCCACACAGAAAGAGGAGCAAGGTTACTATCTACCCATGGAGCGAGTGAATAAAGTACCCTATTATCCTCTGGAAAGAGATTGCCTTCAAGATATTCCAATCTTCGTCTTACCTTAAGGGATAAATCTGCTTCAAGGTCAATGGTGTACTTTATCTCAGGCGGAGTTCCCTCTGTTTCCCTGGAAATATAGGCTCCAGATCTAAAGAGAGTCTCTAAGAGTTCCTCAGCGTACTCATAGTTTAAACTAGGTTCTAAATTAGTTATTTGAAAGAGAAGACCTTGGGTTGCCTCTTTTATCGTAACCTTCCGGTGATGAAGGGAGATAGCATTTAATATGAGGAATTTCACAAGCCGTATGGCATCTTCCGAATTCTCTGGACTAAGAAATCTTCCTGATTCGCGTTGATAATAATCAAAGACCTTCTCACTATATGCTCTAAATTCCACCGACTCACGTATTCTCTCTCTAAAATGATCGAATATGGAATCAGCTGTAATTATTTTAGAAGCATCATCATCAATGATACCTTTTATGCCTCTATCTGGGTCACCTTTTACTTGGTAGTGTATAAAATCTACTATACCACGATGTTCTGAAAAAAGAGACCTAAGTTCATCAAGGAGCTCTACTGTCTGAGGATGTATAGGGTAACTTCGTTTAAGTTCTTCTCTGGAAAACGGTAATTCCCCAAGGGAATTTTTTAATTCGTCATAAAGGGAATCTATATATTCTGTAGCTTCTTCTCGCTTCTTAATGAGCCTAGTATCTATGAGCTCTATTACGTGTTTGCCTGTTAACCTACATCTACGGTGATATCTATCAACTATCTTTTTAAAATATTCTGGAGATATGTCTCCCGTCTCTTCTATCTGTTCTTGAAGGGTTGCCACGATCCATAAGGGATGATTCTTGCTGTATTCCCCTAAAAACTGTAAGTATCTTATATCTTCATTAAATGCTCTTGCATCCCTCTTTGATCTGAGAAACTCGCTCAACTCATCGAAGAGGATTACCATACCCTCTACTCCATCCTTCTTTAGTCTATCATAGACAAACTTAAAGGTATCTTCTCTGCTAACGCTGAATCTATAAGGTAGTCCCGCTTCCCTGAGGAATCCAATAACTTTCTCCTGGTTTCCCTCAGTAACCAGTGCTTTTGTATCTTTGAGCCCCTCTCGCTCAAGGAAATCTTTAAACTCGTTAGGGCACTTTTCTTTGGCAAGCTGAATCATATCCTCTAATCCAGAACTTTGAAATGATGCTATCTCTGGATACCTTTTACCCAAAGAATCAGTTACTATATCTTCTATATACTCCCGCGCAGGATAAAAGAGAAGTGATATTGGAAGCACAAAATATTTCCCTGATTTTAAGCGGGATAAAGAGGAACTTACTTCTTTAGAGAGAACCTTCCCAGCTAAGATCTGGCGGGCCTCGTTATCTTCAAGGATTACTTGTAAGACGGTCAATAAATGGGATTTACCAGAACCATAGTTCCCTGTTATGAAAAAGCCTCGTCCCTCACTGTCTACAATATTCCTCAAAAATGGTGCGAGAAACTCCTCCACTTCTTGAGTGGGAACGAATTCCTCTACTAACGAACCACGATATTCAGGGTTTTCCGCATCTCCTAGTTGTATAACTGTTCTGACATCGGGAACATGTACTAGTTCCCCTATGGTCTTCATAGAAAATACCTCCTGGAAAAGACATCCAAAGGTGATCTTATCTTTCTTTTACGCTCTTTGAAAGTCGTCTGATAATCCCATACGCTTCTGTAAAGTCTGGAAGTTCAATTAAGAGTTCTTTTAGAAAATCGATGAATTCTTCTGTCTTATTTAATCTTTTGTATACTGAAATAAGGGCGCTGCGAACATATAAATCCCTAGGGTTGTTCTTCATTGCCATCTTTAAATAACATGCAGCGAGTTCATCTTCGCGTAATCTATTGTAACAGAACCCGAGTTGCTTAATGACATAACGGTTTTCAGGTTCTAGGTTATGAGCTTTCCCATAGTATTCTGCAGCTTTTCTGAAGTCGCCGCTCCGAAAGTGCATTTGAGCTGTTGATATAATAAGAGGCACATTCTCTTTATATTTATTAAGCTTTAAAATTTTTTCAAGGTCTTGGGCATCACCTTGCTCAGAGATTTCTGCTTTAAGTCGCATTACAGAGGCTAGAAGTTTATCATCTTCTGGCTCTTTTACACGTAGTTCCTCATAGATCTTTAAAGCCTCTTCCTTGTTATTACAAAGTTCTTCTATTCTAGCAAGTCTTTTCTTAAGCCATTTATCGTCCGGATACTCTCTGACAAACCCTCGTGCAATTTCAAGGGCTTCTTCTAAAGGACCTGCCTTAAGCTTAGCCTCTACCATCTGAGAAGCAGCATACGCCGTTGAACTAGATTTATAGGCTGCCTCAAAGTATCCAAAAGCCTCAGCTCCTTTATTCCTCTTCATCATAATATTACCTTTAATTAATAACCCGTAAAAATCTGCTGGAGCTTGACTTAAGATCTCATCGGCTAATAATTCTGCTTCCTGTAACCGCCTCTCTTTTAAACGCAAATCCGCTAGTTTGGCTTTGTAATATAGGTTCCCTGGAGCACTAGATATAAGGTCTAAGAGGATAATCTCAGCCTCCTGATAACTTTTCTCTCTTTCAAGGGCTCGTACCTTCTCAATTGAGTTTTCATCCATAGCCTCCACCTCCTAGAGGTAGATTACATATCATCCTAGTGTAAGTAATCTTTAAGCTCTTCCAACCTCTTCATCTCTAAAATCTTTGTAGCAATAATATTTAGACTCTGCTCATCTTGTTCTCTTATCTTCTCCTCATATTCACCAGGTAAATCCTTAAACTTAGCTAATAAAAGTCTTAGTATTAAATTTTGTGTGGCTTCCTCCCTACCTTCTTCCCTACCTATAAGAATGCCTTCTTCTAAACCTTTTTTCTCAGCAAACTTAATAACATTTAGCATGCTGATCTCCTCCCAAATCTTATTTATCGCACTTTCATCTAACATCTTATCTACTAAAACAATGATCCCTGCCATTATTGATTCAATTTCTCTACTATTAAAGCTACTGGCTTTTAAGAGAGTATAGATATCCTTTACTCTTTCATCCATACCTTTACTGCTCCGCATCAAAGGTAAAAACGTCATGTTAAGAGCATCAGGCTTCTCATTTCTCTCGACTTTCTCCATCTCTTCTTGGAATATCTTATCACCGTCATACTTATTCATATATATTATGTCTATATTGTAGGTAACTGCTCCCCATTGGATCTTATCTTTTAAAGTGATACTATCCCCTAGGTAAATAACGACTGTTCTAATTATGCGCCTATGTTTGCTTATTAATCTAGCATCATACATAAAAAACCTATAAAGGTCTTCTTCACTGTATGTACGTTGGAACTCCAGATGAAGAAGGGAATCATCTTTTAGTTTAAATATGAAATCTGTTATTTGGGCATCAGCCTCTATTGCTGGTAACTCTGTAGGATAAATATCTTCGATCTCTGGTAAATCAAGACCCAAAAAATCTAACATATTATGACAAAATACTTCACAAGCGAGTTTAAAGACAACATCATAATTCTGATAAGTTATATCCTTACCCAACCACTTCACCCCTTAATATAACAATAATATGACAATTTAATTATAGCATTAATATTTGAATAGAGCAAGTATAGTGGAGACCTTATAGGCACAAAGCATCATAATTGGCGCCCCCGTATCTAAATCACCGTGCTATAACAGTAATTACGTCCGCAAATTTCTTATATCCAAGAGTCTCTGCCAAATGAGCTGAAGCTATGTTCCGGCTTCCACAGGACCAAATTGGTACTTTGTCATCCTTGACCAATTTCTTTATTAAAGCAGCACAAGCTATTTTTGCATACCCCTTCCGTCTATAACTTGCCCAGGTATTAATACCTGATTCTACAATCAGATCAGATATAAGGGGTTCGGTGTTGCCGAAACCCAGGATCTTAAACAGCCCTATCTTAGGCCTTTGAATCTGGATGAAGTGACTTTAGGCGCGGAGTCAGAAACGATCATATTATCTGTCTATACGACATTATCCAAATATACATTTCAGGTCCAGTCTGTTTTTAACCATGGAGCCAAATCTGCCTAAGTCTAGCAAACAAGTCTACCACCCTATGTTCTACAGATCGCAACTTTCGATGCGAGGAATAACCTTATCGAATAGGTAATCTAATTCACGATCATTAGCAAGAAACCGCTCTATCACTTGCTTAAGTCGGTCAAGTAAAGAATCTATACCAATCCCCTTAATGGTTGGCTTGTCAGGAATAACCATACCATACTCTCTGTTGTCAGACTCCTCCGTATAATAGAACTAACCGCGGCTCCCCTCTATATACCATTAGTGTGGAAACCCATTTCATTCTTTCATGAGTTTCCACACTAATGGTATCACAATTTTTTATTATCTTCCCAGATACTAGCTAAAAGAGCTTATTTATTTTCATACGTCAGGACTAAAGACATTACCCATCAATCCACCTTATTCGAGACATCTCCCTTTGTGCCATAACGAGTTTAAAATAGGTCCCTCTCGCTTTAATGAGTTCTTCGTGTGTCCCTAATTCCACCATCTTTCCTTTCTCCAACACAAGAAGACGCGTTGCATTTCTTAAAGTAGAGAGTCTATGAGCTATGGCAAAGGTAGTCCTATTCTGTATGAGACGTCCTAATGCTTCTTGAATCTGTTTTTCAGTTTGAGTATCAACTGATGATGTAGCTTCATCAAGTATGAGAATCCTAGGGTTATGAAGAATTGCCCTAGCTATGGCTATTCTCTGCCTCTCACCTCCAGAGAGACGCTGACCTCGTTCTCCTACCTTTGTATCATAACCATCAGAAAAACGCATTATAAAATCGTGAGCATTGGCTATCTTCGCCGCCCTTATAATTTCATCTGCCTTGGCCCCTGGTTTAGAGTAGGCTATATTCTCCCATACAGTTCCGGAAAAGAGAAAGGTCTCCTGAAGCACAACTCCAATTTGAGAGCGGAGCTCATTCTGGGATATCTGTTGTATATCTACGCCATCTATAGTTATAGAGCCTTCATCTACGTCATAAAAGCGATTGAGTAGATTTATTAAAGTAGACTTTCCTGCGCCAGAATGCCCAACGAGCCCTATCATCTCTCCGGGCTGCACATTAAGGTTTATATCTTTTAGTACAGGTTCGTGCTTCTGATAACCAAAAGTAACATCATCGAAAGAAACCTCACCTCTTATTCGTGGAAGCCTCACAGGGTCTATTGCGTCTTTTACATCAGGTTCCTCATCTATAACCTCGAAGATCCTTTCCGCTGCTGTCATTGCTGATGTGAACCACCTAGGAATAAAACTTAAATATTGCAAAGGTCCGTAAATCATTGAAGCATAAGCTGTAAATTGTACAAGTTCTCCTAGTTTCATTTCATTGCCCCAGACTAGTTTACCTCCAAAGTACATTACAAAGAAATTTCCGAGTCCCATAACAAATCCTAGGGTAGGATAGAGAGTATTAAAGAGTTTCTCATTTCTAGCTGTTGCCTTAGCAAAGTCATAAGCTGAAGTCTTAAAACGATCTACCTCTCTCTCTTCTTGACCAAAGGCCTTCACAACTCGCGCTCCACTAAGGGTATCCTGAAGTATAGAATTACTCTTGTCCCAGAGTTTTCTCTCATAACGTTGCATACTGCGGACCCTATCCCAAATCATCTTACTATATAAGACTACGAAGGGAGCAGGCAGTAAAACTAAGATAGCTAGCCTCCAATCGCTAATTAAAAGAATGATCACTACTCCTATAAAGATCAATCCCTCGTTTATCCATTCTACCGCGTGTCGTTCTAAGAAGCTTCGTATAGTATTAGTATCTCCAGTGACCCGGTTCATGAGATCTCCTGTTTTCTTCTGACTTATAAAACTCAATGATAAGGCCTGTATCTTAGCGTAAACCATATTTCGTAGATCCCTTGATAGGTTATTACTTAACTTAACCATAAGCCTGCCACGGATTATAGTTAATCCAACAGATATAACTCTACCAGCAGCCATGGCTCCTACATACAATAAAAGAAGATTGAGATCTTTCTTACCTGCTCTGAGAAGATCATCTATTAAAAGCCGTTGAAGCTGCGGCATAACCAAACGAATACCTGTTAGTATCCAAAAGATAGCCAATGTACCAACCATTAAAGAGATATAGGGTTTTAAGATAGATAAAAGCCTAAGTAATACCTTAAACTTGTTTATACAATTAGGGCATATTCTAGATTCATCTGGAAAGACCCTACCGCATTTAGAACATGTGCTCTCTTCTATATCAGGTATCGACGCTACCTGTTCTCCATCTATTACTCTAGTTAGATAGCGTTCTAACTGTGAATATCTAGGCTGAAGTCCTGAACTATATCTGACAAGTACAGTTAACTCCCCATCTATCTCTGCCTCTAACTGACCACCTCCTACAAGCATGACAGCTTTGACGTTAGAAAGAGAGTCCATTGATAACTTGGATATAATCTCTAGCCTTTGATCTTCCTCGCACTCTTTATCTTTAAGATATATAAGTTCTTTATCTGTAACTGCTAGCCATCCTTTAGTGAACTCACCTTGTAAAGACATATCCGAAGGAAGAAAGAAGAGTACTTTCTCCTCTGGAAGGGTCTTTTTTATCTCTTCTTCTGCCCTTTCATAGGGTGTTAGCATCCTGATCCGCGCATTAGCGCCTTCTCTCCTCTCCATCAGTAAAATGTTAAATCATCCCTTCTAAATATTTTTTGCTTTTACGATCTAACTTTCTAATATCGGATATCTCAAAACGGTTCCCATCCATATCCATAATTAGGTAGCGAACTTCATCTATAGGTATTACGGAATCTCCGCGACCTTTAACAGTAAAACGTCTATGACCCCTATCTGTTTCTACCTCCCAATACGAGTAACCGAACTCAGATTTTACTGAGTTTATACATAGGATCTCAGGGGTAAAGTATCTACGTTCTAGTTCTTCCTTTAAAATTCCACGGGCCTTTTCATCAAAATCGTCAAGGTCCGTTATAATACCGATCTCTTGACCTGAGCCCTCCCTAACAGATATATATTTATCACCAAGGCTAAATGGAAAGGCTCTATGGAGATTAACCCGTGGATAAGTCTTATCCTCTAATTTTAAAGCTATTACACCTCCGGGCGTTCTATAGAAACTTGTCTTTGCTGGTTCTAAGTATACTACATCGACGTACTCAGCTAACCCTTCAGTAACTGCTTCCTCTAGTTCACCTTGCTCATCTATGTCTATTTGGGTTTTCTTATCTTCCCCTATTTCCATATATATTCCTCCTCTCGAAGAATTAAGCTATAATAGCTTCATCCCTCAATACCCTTTATCTTCATGCCCTCTCTTTGAATCTTAATGAGGTTAAAATATGTTCCTTTTGCCTTTAAAAGCTCTTCATGGGTACCTAATTCTACGTTCTTTCCTTTCTCTAAAACAAAGAGGCGGTCTGCGTTTCTAAGTGTAGATAATCTATGGGCAATGGCAAAGGTGGTTCTTCCTTTTACCAGCCTCTCCAAGGCTTCTTGTATCTGTCTTTCAGTCTCAGTATCTACTGAGGCTGTAGCCTCATCTAAAATTAAAATCTTGGGGTCATGAAGGATAGCCCTTGCTATAGCGAGTCTCTGCCGTTCACCTCCAGAGAGGTTCATTCCCCTGCGACCAATAACTGTATCATATCCATCTGGCAACTTCATAATAAAGTCGTGGGCATTTGCCACCTTTGCAGCCCTAATTATATCGTCACGCTTACAATCAGGTCGCGCGTATGCTATATTCTCTGCTATACTGCCATTAAAGAGATATGTCTCTTGAAGGACTATGCCTATCTGAGATCTAAGGTCCTTCATAGAGATCTTACGAACATCAACTCCATCTATTGATATAGAACCAGAATCCACATCGTATAAACGTGCGATGAGATTGATCATAGTAGACTTTCCAGCTCCAGAGTGGCCAACTAGCCCTATCATTTCACCTGGCTTTACATGTAAATTTATATCATAGAGCACAGGCTTGGTCTTTTCATATCCAAAGGTCATATCCTTTATTTCCACTTCTCCATTTAATGAACTCATACTGACAGCATCAGGCGCTTCAATTACATCTGGTTCACTGTCAAGTATCTCAAAAATACGCTGAGCAGCGTTCATACAAGAAGACCACCAATCAACTATATGGGTCATAAATTCTATAGGTCCATAGAAGAGTCCCATGTATCCTACAAAGGTAATAAGGGTTCCAAAGGTCATTGTTTCATTTATAACCTGCCACCCACCTACTGCCCATATGATTAGAGCTCCTAGCCCCATTAAGAAAGAAACCAATGGGAAGATTGTGGAGCTCATATGGCCAGCTTCCATAGATATGTCAAAAAGGTCATCGTTTCTCTTTTCGAATCTAGCTACTTCTATGTCCTCTTTTCCAAAAGCCTTTACTACTCTGACTCCTGCTAAAGAATCGTTTATAAGTGAATTTAATGCGCTATTTCTCCGGAATTGTCTAGAGAAAATAGACCACAGTCTAGGATAGATCTTACGTACTATGTATATAACTAAAGGTGCTGGTAAAAGTATTAAAAGTGTCAAAAACCAATCCATAGAGAATAGAATAAATGCAATTCCTATGAGGTTAACTATATTTACAATAAAATAGGGAAACCCATTATTAAAGAATCTTTGTAACTGATTAGAATCTGAATTTACCCTTGTCATCATCCAACCTGTTTCCTTATTGGTGAAGAAACTTAGAGATAGGCGTTGCATGGCTCCGAACACCTGGCTCTTTAGGTCAAAGATTACGTGAGCAGTCATTACTGCATTTATCCGACCATATGCTATACTTATGAGGAGAGATAAGAGCTGACTTCCAAATATAATAAGTACTATCTTGCCTACCTGGCCTTCGTATTTACCTCCTTCTGTCAACACCTCATCAAAGAGGATCCTCCCGCTTAAAAAAGGTCCTAGTAGTTTCATGGCTGAACTAGCAAGCATGCAAAGGAGTATGAGTATTATTTGAGACCTATACCTAGGAACAAATGAGAGGACTCTGCGAAAGATAGATCTCCTGTCCAAGCATTTAGGACAAACTTTGCGATTAAGGTTAGGGTAGAGTGTCCCACACTTAGGACAATTTCTTTCAAAGTCCTTGTCAAGTAAGTCCTCTTCATTTACCTCTTCGCCCTTTCTGAGTTTCTCTAAGACCTTAACTGCTATAGAGAATTTCCTCGCTAAGGCGCTGGTATAACAAACGAGGATCCTATCATCCTCTCCTTTACCAATAACGATCATAGCGCTACCTATCATATTCTCAGGTCTAATGCGCTCTATATCAGTGAATAAAACCTCCTCTATAACAAAATTGTCGGATTCTTCTCTTACGATATAGATCTTCTCCTTTGTTGCCAGGAGCCATGTTTCACCGAACTCTCCGTTTAAAGTTAGATCTGAGGCCATGGAGAATTCTATCACTTGAGGATCTATCCCCTTATCTCCTAGTGCCTCTATTATCTGTTTTGGTAAATCTTCTTTTATAGACAAAGTGCTCCCCCCTAGAATTACCATTGCTTTTTTCCCTACTTTAAATAGTAGAACACAGAGCGAAAAAGTTTCATCATCGGCACAAAAATCTTTATTTATCTTCTTTTTCTCACCCATCCGAGTATACCTGGAATAATTGTTAAGAAATATAAGGGTAACGGCATTAATAATTATAGCATAGCCTGCTGCCCTAGTTGCAATTAAAGAGGCCTCATGAATATTGCATCCTGTTTTCATCTCAGAGATAACCCTTCCTAGAAAGTGAATAGAGTAGTCTACTCCAACTCCTATTAATATGCTTGCTATTAGTATAGTACCAGCATCAAGCGGGATGCCTGCATATCCCATTATCCCAAATTTAATAACAACTATAAAAAAGAGTGGTAACATGGCTAAAAGTCCAAGGAAGGGATACGGGAATACTTCCTTAACTCTACTCACTAATGAGGAGGTATTCGTAAGAGCCCAAATGAGTTTACAAACTCTTCTAGTTCTCTAGTATCTAGGACTTTATAACCCTTGATAAGCCTCCAAACCTATCTCCGTATGCTCGGATTCCTTTAGTGTGCTTCTTTTTTCTATAAAGCCCCCTAGTTTATAGAGGGTTTCTCCTATAAACCCTCTATAAGATCTATCTCGGCTCTTTTGGACCTTGGGAATAGGTGCGATTGCAAGTATAGATGGTATTCCTGTTAAAGCAAAGAGCATGGCAGCTATTATACCAAATGCGCTAAAGAAGCCAAAGTCCCTGACTGGTATGACGTCTGAGAGCCTCAAAGCACCGAAACCCGCTGCTGTGGTAAGAGAGGTAATCATAATAGGGAGGTTCATAGCCCTCATAGTCTGAAAAATAGCATCTTTTTTACTGAGGTCCTTGCCTAACTCTTCTCTGTATTTATTGAATATATGTATACCATCTGCACTTCCCATAGCTACTAGGATTACAGGTATAATAGCACTGACTATTGTTAAGGGGTAATTCGTCCATGCTATAAACCCTAATATGCATATTGTTGCCATAACTACGTTAGAGCCTGGAATAATTACACCCCATATGCTCCTAAAGCTATAGTACATTAAGAGTATAACTATTAGTATGGTAGTTGTTCTTCCCCCAACGTTCATCTAGTAAAGCTATCATATCTGAGATAGCCTTCTTGCCTCTAGAACCTAAACCTCCTCTTACATATACTTGAATGAGAGTAGCGTCGTTTGAGCTACTAATAGTATTCCTACGATCTTGGCTAAGAGTCAACCGCTCCCTTGATTCTTGGAGTTCTCTTTCTGTTGAAGGTATCTCGGGAGCAACAGGAAGGTTTTTAATGGTTAGTCCAACTATTTGAGTATAAAAAGCATCTAGAGGTGTTATAACCCTGGCTATATCTTTTACCTCACGGAGCTCATATGCCACCTCATCTAACTTTTGTATAGTCTCTAGCTCATTCATATCGCCTAAAAAGATTACATAAAGAGGATCAGCGAA
>DIRN01000037.1 GCA_002426645.1 Firmicutes bacterium UBA5435
TTGTCTGATACCAAAGACAGGTACCATAACCCATATATAGATCAAGTCTATAATTCCTCTTTTTAAGCCGTTATATATAAATAGCGCTAGTATACTGGAGCGTTCTCCGTTATAGGCGATATCTCTTTCTATCTGATGCCTTAAAGGCCGTCATATATCTTTTGTACATAAAATTATCTTGTTTTTCTTCGTTTTTTCGCGCTTATAGACCCTATTTCGACTATTTAACAGCGTAGGTAAGAAGATGTCGATGGATTTTTCGATGTGCCTCCCTCCTTTCGACAGGATTCGCATGGACTCTGTGTTATAATACGTCTACAGAGGTTCTTATTTAGTCTAGCTCTGTTTCACGTTAAGAGTATTCATGCAAGGAGGGAGACGACATAGAGATGTTGGACAAGGTAGAGATCTCGACATATCGTCGATTACCCATTAATGAGAAGCGTGGTAAGGCTCGTGTGAAATCTTGTAAAGATAGCGCTCCAATGGATATGAGTAAGCTCATTGCTTTTTTAAGTCTTATCTTTACGAAAGAGAACTTTTTCATTGGTGTAGGTGGGTTTTTTTTAGGACGAATCGTGCTATTTGGTGAGTACTCGCCGTTTATTTTACCTTATCTTATTGCAGTAGCTGTTAAAGGGAATATATTTAGGACATCTTTTGCTGGGTTAGCCCTTATGATAGGGTATATGAACATCCAAAAAGGGTTCAATATATCACAATTTTCAGCTCTCTTCGTATCAAGTGTTGTGCTTATACTGCTTATAGGGAGCCTCTCTGAAAGAGCTCGAAAGAAAGGTGTAGGCGTAGCATTTTTGACCTTTATAACCTATTTAATAACTTTGACGTTTTGTGATTTCTTTTTAAGTGCTTGGCCTACAAATCTTTTGTTTATATTTCTTGAAGCTCTCTTAATAGGTATGTTGACATTGGCTTTTATATTTGGAATAAGACCTATAGATAACAATGGCAGTTATCCTTTGTTGGCTAAAGAAGAGTTAGGTGGGCTTATGTTAATAGGTGCAGGCATTATAATCGGTCTCCCTAGTATAAGTATTGGAAGTTTCTCTTTGGATGATGTTCTTATAAAGTTAATTGTAATGATCATTGCATTTGCAGGAGGAACGAGCATAGGTACTATAGTTGGAGTGTCTATAGGGCTTCTTTTTGCAATGGTCAATAGTAGTACCTCCCCGCTTATAATTGGGCTCTATGGTTGCGGAGGTCTAATGGCAGGTATGTTCAGAGAATATGGGCGTTTTGGAATAGCATTAGGTCTACTCCTAGGAAATGCCCTCCTTTCTTTTCAATTCCCTACTGCAGACGCTATAATCTCTTCTTTTGGAGGGACAGGCCTTGCAGCCTTGGTGTTTGCAGTTTTTCCTCAGAGATATATAGATGCTATTGAAAAGTATATAATGAACCCAGCGGATAAACTCAAACGGGATGCTGCATATCAGAGGAAACTAAGAGGAGTTGTTTCAGAGAGGCTTGAAGATTTTTCTAAGATCTTTACAGAACTCGCTAAAACCTTTGAGGATGTATCTTCTGAGGTGCCTGATGATTCTCAGAGAAAAGATGTTATTTCACTTTTAAAGCTCCTTTCTCAGAGAGCTTGCCAAGGATGTCGTGGATACAATGTATGTTGGGAAGAGAATTTTCATCAAACGTATAAAGGATTATTAGAGCTTTTGATCGTAGCTGAGAATAAGTCTGGTATATCTGGACATGATCTACCAGATGAGCTTCGGAAACGATGTATACAAGGATATAAGCTTGTATCTGCCATAAATTATTTGGTGGAGATGTGTAAGGCAGATAAATATTGGAGAGAGCGATTAAACGAAAGTCAAGGGATGGTATCAGATCAATTAAAAGGTGTAGCTAGATTAATGGGGCAGCTTTCCAGTGAAGTAACTCTTGATGCAGAGTTTAGGGAAGAGATAGAAGCTAGGATCTTTTCTAAACTAAAAGCCATGGACTTTCCTGTTAATGGTATAACAGCTATGAGTGTAGGAGAGCAGGAAGTAGAGATAACTATATGTAAGAAGAGGTGTAAAGGGGAGAGAACCTGTACTAGTACTATCGCGCCTATAGTTTCTGATCTTCTTGGACGAAGCTTCGCTACTTGGAAAGGTAGTTGCGCTTTAGAGACAGGGCGAGAAGAATGTGAGTTTCGACTCCTCCCAGCCCGTTCCTTTGATATAGAGGTTGAAGCAGTTAAAGCACCGAAGAGCCACAGTATAGTATCAGGGGATAATCATTCTACATTAGAATTAAAGGATGGTAAGATAGCCCTTATCTTAAGTGATGGTATGGGCGTTGGTCCCGAAGCAGCTTTAGAGAGCGGTGCCACAGTTGCATTGATGGAACGTCTTATAAATGCAGGGTTTGATTCAGAGTTTGCCATTCGTACCATTAATTCTGTTCTTCTGCTTCGTTCTGCAGAGGAGAACTTTGCCACAGTAGATCTAGCTTTACTTGATCTATATACTGGGAATGCTGACTTCGTGAAGATAGGTGCTGCTCCTACATTTATTATTAGAGGAAGGAATATAGAGGTTATAAGGGCAAGTTCACTTCCAGTAGGAATTCTGAATTCTGTAAAAGCGGATAAAGAATCGAAACGATTGAAAGGTGGAGATATTCTGGTAATGATGACAGATGGTATTCTTGATTCATGTCGGGAATTCGTAGCTAGAGAGGAATGGGTTGCAAATGTACTCTCGCGAATTGATTCAAGAGACCCAAGGGATATCGCTGATTGGCTTGTGAGAACAGCTCGTGAGACTTCAGGAGGACAAAATAGAGATGATATGACAGTCATTGTTGCAAAGGTTAAGAATAAATTCTCTTCATCACTTACTCATCTTGATAGGATAAAGGATAAGAGAGAGACTGAGCGCAAGGTCGTGTAGAATAAGATAATTAAGTATATTTTTTGTACATCTTATCCTAACTTGAGATTTAAAAGTTTTGTTTAGGTATTTGAGTAAAAGTTGCTATTCGAAGGTAAAAATGCTAGACAAAGCAAATAGTAAGGTCACCTAAAGAAGGTGACCTTACTCTAGTATAAGGAAAGGAACGGTACTATTTGACCTTTTATTAACCGATACACAAGTCTCATCTATTCCTCCCTAAAATGCCTGGATAAGGTGGACAGAAGCTAAAGATAGTTACATCCAAGGACCTATAGAGTGGCTCGTCTTTACAGGTAACACTGAACCATCTACTAAGAATCAAGGGATTCCTTTTGAAGTAGAGGGTATTGTTTACAGTTCTACCTCTCAAGCTGCCTTATTAGTTGACAAAGCAAAAGGGATAAAACGTGTAGTGAAGGGAGGCGATGAGATAGAAGGTATAGAGGTCCTAAAGGTTGATAAAGATTACTTGGTGTTAAAAGCAGACGGTATAGAATATACTTTAAGTCTTGGATATTAAGTAATTATATGTCGAAATAAGGGAGGCGTTTTGTCGAAATTTGTCGAAAATATTAGTAAAAATTTTTTAAAAGTGGAACATATTTCAGAAGGAATTTATAGACAAATGTGGAATTAGAATATATAGGAAGCGTTTCCTCTCTCATATTAGAGAGTTCCCCTAAAGTAGTAGATTTTTGTGAACACTACATTAAAAGTCATACTATTCATTCCAATCTTAAACTCCAGAAGCTATAATAAATAGTTATCCTTTAAGGTTTGTATAAGTTTGTCTTCCCTGGTAGATATTTAATTGCAAGATGTAAACTGAACATTATAGATTATTAGTATACAAGACGGTATAGAGAAGGGGGAAGAGATATCCTTGGAGTTCCCATCGACTAAAATGAGAGTTTCCCAAAGTGTTAAAGTCATTAAGGAGCATTCCTGTAATGATCTT
>DIRN01000021.1 GCA_002426645.1 Firmicutes bacterium UBA5435
TCCACGGGTTTTGGGACATCCTCCAATATTCTGTAAACTCATCTTCTTAAAAAAACGGACATCTCTGCTTCTAAAAATGCCCGTTATCTTTCACTGCTTATCTGAAAAGTTACCATCACTGCTTATCTGGGTGTCAATGTAATCAGTTCTGTCTGAGATGTCAAACTGATCGTGCCTATCAACCAGAATGATCTCACCCCGTATATAACCCTTATTACTTCTAAGCCTCATATAAGATTCCCAAAATTTACTTATGTGGATGAATAGGTTCTTGGGGAGTTGGTTATAGGTGGGGAGTGGGATTAATCATCATAAAATTGTCCTTTAAATAGGCTATCTCTTTACTCGACCAGAGCTATCTCCATTTACAAGTGCAAGTACGTCTTGAACAGATACTCGGTTAAAATCTCCTTCTTGAGTATGCTTTAAGCAACTTGCTGCAACCGCAAACTCAATCGCATTCTGTGCTGTAGATTTGTTGAGTAGTGAATAAATAATCCCCGCTGCAAAACTATCTCCACTACCGACTCTGTCTATTATATCAATCGAATATTCTTTTGAAAGAGCATATTTATCTTCACTTAACGAATATAACATTCCAGCCCATTTATTTGTTGATGCTGACAAACTCGTTCTTAATGTTATAGCCACATACTTACAGCCAAATTGGTTGCTGATTCTCTTCGCAACTTCTTCATAGCTTTTGTGATCAACACTACCGCTTAGAACATCTGTATTGTCTGCTTTTATTCCGAATACATTTTCTGCATCTTCTTCGTTACCTATACATACGTCAACATATCCCATAAGTTCTGACATTGTCTCTCTTGCTTGATCTTTTGTCCATAACTTGCTTCTATAGTTAATATCGCAACTTATTGTAATACCCTTTTCTTTTGCTATCTTACAGGCTGCTAAAGATATTTTTGACATACTTGCGCTTAATGCTGGATTTATCCCTGAAAAGTGAAACCACTCTGCATCATCAAATATCTGATCCCAATTATAATCTTCGATATTTGAGTTTGCTATTGCAGAAAAAGCTCTATCATAAAGAACCTTTGAAGGTCTTTGACTAGCACCTTTTTCTAAATAATATAATCCTAAACGGTCTCCACCCTTGAACACTTTTGAAGTATCCACGCCGAAGTATCTCAGTGAATTAATTGCAGCTTGTCCCACTTCATTATCAGGAACTTTTGTGACAAAGCAAGAATCAATTCCAAAATTCGCTAGCGACACAGCAACATTAGCTTCTGAACCACAAAATGATGTCTCGAAAATATCATTTTGAAAAAGTTTCTTATGACCCTGTGGAGCTAATCTTAATAATATTTCACCAAAAGTAATCACTTTCATTGAGATTCTCCTAACCTAACAAACCTAGGTGTTGTTATGAACTCAATATCAATGACTTCTGCAAATCGGTTTAACATCTTCTCCATCCCTAAATTCATAGCATCCATGACGTTAGCATTCTTTATAAATGCCAAGTCCTTTTTAGCAAAATTATCATAAATGTCATGTGAATACCCATCTAATCCAGCCAGCTTAATTTTCTCTACTCCAATATCAATTAGAAGTTTTATTAGCATCATACCTGCATTGTCTTCAACGGCTTCTACATCATTCAATAAATCTGAGTAATTAACTACAGTTCCCTCTACATTTCCATTCTTAATATTGGATGTTTTTATTAGCTGCAAGTCATTATTATTTTTTAGATCCTCATAACGTCTGAGATTACTGACAAAAACATAGTCACATTCGAACTTCTCTGGCTTAAAGTTAATAGCAATAGTAAGATGGTTTTCGCTAGATATAGCATCATATATTTTTTCTTTTTCTTCGTTAATACTGCTTCCTGGTGCAATAATGATAACACTTTTATTCTTGAGATGGGATTCAAGCTGTTTTTTAGCTTTATCATCAGCAATTACTCTATTCTGATATTGAACATAAAGCTTTTCAACATAATCTTTATCAAAATTGTTTCTCTTTGACTCTTCAAGTCCTTCAAGAATTTCATTAATGTTCTCAACGGTTAAAGTACTCTTATCATCTAAATAAGAAGCATAGTTGGGATGACAGTTATTCATAGCAGATACATAATGTGGTAATGAGTAGCCCCAGAAATTGCTCGCATAAATTGGATTTAAAACCTGGTCGATTATCTTTAACAGTGGTTTGATTCTGTACTTGTTGCCATTTAGTTCATTAAGATACTCGATAAATAGTTCTGTATTCAAATTACCAGCACCACGCCCCATGCCAAAAACACTCGAATCAATAATGAGTTTTCTTTTCGTTTTGAGATCAACTAAGGCCTGCGCATTTGAGTATGCCATTTGAATATTGTTATGAGAATGATAACCAACGAAAATATCATTTGAGAGATTGTGATCTACTAAATAGTATAATCTCATCAGGTCTTTTCTTTTCATCACTCCAAAACTATCTACAATATAAAATGCATAAGGATTTAACTCATTTGACCTATTTATTAAGTTAATAAACTCTTCATCAGAATATGATACTGATACCATAGGTTGCATGAATAGCTTGTAACCTTTGCTCATTATTGTTTCGCACATCTTTAATGCTTCATCTAGATCTTTTTTATGAAAGGCAACTCTAATACCATCTATTGAGGTGCCATCATAATGCGGTAAGTTCTCAACATCATATTCCCCATAATTAATCATACATACCGTCATGCTATCTTTTCTATGAACCGGGAGATATTGTGCAATTCTCTCGATACTATCAAACAATGATGAATCTTGATTCCGTTCTTTTTTCTCTGTTAGGAATCCACACTCAACGATATCAACTTTTGAATCAATAAGACTACTAATGATCTTTTTTATACTATTTTCACCAAACTGCCATTGGTTAATATATCCACCATCACGTAATGTGCAGTCAAGTACATTTATTTTATTCATTCTTACCCTCTCTTTTCATTCATTATTTTTCTTACTTTTTCCAAATCGTTTGGAGTATCAACAGCTACAGTATCTGAATCTACTTCAATAAACTGAACTTTGTATCCACTTTCAATGAATCTCAATATTTCAATATCTTCTATGCTTTCTACTTTCCCTCTAGGACTATTACAATAAAAATCTAGGGCTTCAGGGGTAAATCCATATACACAAACTTGCTTGTAATAAGAGTAATCAATACTTCCTTTAGGGTAAGGTGCAGCACTTCTTGTTAGATAAATTCCAATACCATCTTTATTCGTTATAACTTTGGGAACTGTAAAATTCACAACATCAACAGGATCCTTAATGACTGTCATTAGATTGGACACCTGAAGTTCTTCATTATCATAAAATGGCTTGATTGCTTCAACGATTGTTTCCGGTTCAATCATTGGTTCATCTCCCTGAATATTCACATATAAGTCTGCTTTAATCTTTCTAGCGACTTCACCTATACGATCTGTACCTGTTTTGTGTTCATCTGATGTCATTATTACGTTGATTCCAAGCTTTTCACAGGCAACCTTAATCCGTTCATCTTCAGTAGCTACGTATACATCTTCAAATTCTTTAACTTTGATAGCTTGTTGATAGACCCACCAAATCATTGGTTTACCACAGATGTCTGCTAATGGTTTTCCTTCAAATCTACTTGATTTATAGCGTGCTGGTATCACTCCGATAATTTTCATTTTGAGACTCTCCTTTTTAATCTTTTATTTGTAATAATTTTATGATTTCACTTCTTTTTGTTTTATAGATATAAACTACGAACACCAATAACAAACTCCACCTAATTAAAAAGTTTTCAATCAAAATGTAATATGCTATGATGCTAATGATCAAGCTTATAACCGGCTTTATAAATAGTGAAATATCAAATAATGCACTATTTATTTTTCTTGCGTACCTATAATGCATAAATAGAGATAAAATATATGAAACTAATGTTGTTATTGCTGCTGCGTACATTCCATATCTAGGAATGAATATTAAGTTCAACAGAATATTTGTTGCTGCTGCAATAGCTGTGTTCATCGCAATCCATCTAGTTTTTTTATAAAAATGTTCAACATTTACATATAATGTATAAAGAAATATTGTAAAACTCGATAGTACAAATGGAGGTATAATACTTTTGCCAATCCAGTACTCTTTTGGTGCCATGATATTAATGACTTCAGGTGAAATTAAGAGAATCCCGATGATAACAAAAGTCATAACTTCAATGTAATTGACAACTCTGTCATTTATTAAATCTAACCTTTTTTCTTTTAAATTAGTAGTAAACCACGGTACCCAAACCCCCTCTAGCGATCCACCTATCACTGTGGCAATCATACTAATATTATAAACAACACTATATATACCAGTCTCAGATGCATTATAAAGTGCTGTTATCATAATTCGATCCGATTGACTAAGTATTGTAAGAGACAAGCCATGGAAGATAATTGGAACAGATACTTTTAAAGCATAAGACCAAAATGAAATATTGCATTTTTCTTTACTTTTACTTAATGTATAGATAATTATTATAATTGCAATAACAAATGACGTTAATGCTGTCGGAACTATTTTCCCTAAATACTTGTTTGATTCTAACACAAATATGATGATAAATATTGAAAATAAGTTTCCTATTAAATTCGGGAGTATTAATAACCAGGTTCTGGTTTTATATTTAAATTTCATCATTAAAAACATGCTATAATTTGAGATTATCGAGCTAGAAAAACCATGTAGTATACATAACAAAACTAGATGAACTTGAATATCGATTTCAATAAATTTAATTACTAAAAATATTATACCAGCAGATATAATAGTTGAAAAAATGCTTAATAAACTAATTGAGGACATGAAATCTTCAATTTGCTCTTCAAAATCTACGAATGCAGATCTTACTGCCATGTGGAGCGCCAATCCCAAAATTAATGAGGTTACTCCTACCCAGGAAGCATATGTGTTAATAATCCCATAATCATTTGTATTTAAGATTCTTGTAAATATTGGTACAGTTAAGAAAGCAATTCCTGTATTAAACATGTTGCCAATTAAGTATGATGATCCTGCTCTTAAATACTTGTTTTTAACCGCTTTTATCCTCAATTTATCCCCTCACTTTATTGCCATCAAAACTTAAAACTCGCACAGAAAAATATTCTTTTATGCTCAATTATTATATGAGTATAATATATTACCTCGTATGCTCAAACTACTTACGGTGTCTAATCCTTTACTAGAAATACGAAAGATATAATTAATCTAATATAAAATTTTTTAAGTTCATTTTTAAATGAAGCTTCTAAAAAAATTCATATAACTTTCATATACATCTTCTGTTGTACATAAATAATTAAACAATTCCTCTGTCACATTATCATTTGAATTGTTGATAATATCATATAATTCTTCACTGTCGCTAAATCGATTTGTTTCGATTACATCGAATTTATCAATAATGTCCTTAGATGATAGCCTATAGGTCCTATGCTTAAGAAAAATCAATTCAATATAAACGCTAGAATTTCCAACAAGCGTGAAATCAACTGAATCGGAATATTCTTGTATGCTCATATATTTCTCAAAAGAACCTAAGTAATTTGTATTAGTATAAAATTTATACTCATTCAAATTAAACGTGGGATGGTACTTCAACATATACTTATATCCAAGTCTAGTTGAGATTTCGTTAGCAATTTTCACTAGTTCAATATTCTGTTTGTCGGATGACTTTGTACCTAAAACTACGCCGAAAGTTTTTTGATTTTTATTGCTTAACTCCGTTTTTACTATTGTATTTATGTATTTAGGTATCCCCAGAACTTTTATTCTGCTTCCGTCAATACCCGACATCATTCCCTCATCTTTGGTCATTTGATTCCACGCTAAAAAATAATCCGAAGTACTATTTTTAAGCTCTATCCCCATATATTCGACATCATTAACATCAAGTTTTTCAGCTGTGAAAGTTCCATGCTGCAATGTGGCTGTCTTTTTATCTAAACTCTTAAAATGTTGTACTAACATATTTTCAATAGGATTGACGTCATAATACACAACCAACAGATTGTATTTTGATAATTTAAATGTACTCATGATTTTTTTAAACTCATTAATCTCGTGTAAAACTGCTAATATAGTGATTTTTTCTTGAAAAGATAAGTTTCTATTTCTCATATCAGCAATCCATGGCAGTACACTTACAAAATTCCTGATACCCAATATAAATTTTAATTTTCTCTTCTTTTTTATCGGATATAAAACATCTCCTATCTCAATCCGCTTTGCAAACTTCATAAATGTATCAAAGTGATCTTGTCTGTAATAATAATTAGAATAAAAGAATAGAATTTTATTTTCATTATTACATTTATACTTATATTTAAACTCTTCAAAAAATAAGGCTTTTATAAAATATTTGATACTTTGCTTATAGCTTGTAATGCCTAAATCTAAGCCAATTGAATGCAGAGTGCAAAAATTAGGAATATCATAATTCTCTAACCCTCTAAAAGTAGTATTTTTGATTTTATCTATTAGTGACATTTTTACCTCCCAAATATTCAAAGCTTATATTGGTACTTATTATTACATTTATTCAAATCATCTGCCTCTCGATTTAGACTTACTAATAATCCTAAAGACAGCATTGTCACAGGAAGAATAGCCTCAATTGTTAAAAATGTAATTAAAAAAATTTGAAAAAATGCAAAATAATATATTTCTTTATTTCTTCTCACACACCTTAATATTAATCTAAAAATACTTAAATATATGAGAAGTCCTATTATTCCTCCTTCAGCTAATATCTTAATAACCCCTCTTCTAAGTGTATACGGTGAATTATTAATATAACTAAGAATTGGCGGAACATATTCGTTTGCATAGGAAACAGCATTAGAAATTCCGACACCAGTTAATAAATATTGTGGTTTATCAATAAAAAATCTAACAACCGCCGAATCAGTGTCTTCCAATCCAACTATTTCAAATCTTTCGCTAGTTGCAGATACTATTTTATCAGAAACTACTCCTGAGTTAATGATATAAAATCCTAAAGCAATTAATACAAGCAACCCTGGTATTATAATTAGATAATTTCTTTTTGAACTTTTCAAGTAATATAGGCCTAATACAAACAGCGCAATAATATACCCTGTTGTAGAAGACGTCATAATTATTGCTAATAAAAATACAATTACATATAACTGTCTCCCCCTATTAATCCTAAGGTAATTAGGCATTAACAATACCAATGCTAAACCTATATTCAAAAACTTAGAAAACTGTTTAGGCTCACCTATCCCTGCGGTAATTCTCAACCATCCCGTTGGGCCCACAACTGAAACACCGTGTAGTTCGCTCACAAAATCTTTTCGCATTGGAAAAATATCAAATCCTGTTATTTGAAAAATTAAACCTTGCGCTAGCCCAATTATGCAAAAGACAAAAATCGCTTTAAAATATCCTCTAAGTATTTTTTCTGATTTTTCACTTGGTAATGTTGCAACAACAATCATTGAAGTAAAGATAAGTGCATTTTGAATAACCTGGACATATGGTCTTAGATCATTTTGGGCTAATCCTCCCAAAACATTATATTGAGGTCCAAGATAAAAAAAACCAAAAGTTACTAATGCAAAGTATACAATATTAATTCGCGACAGATTGTTTAATTTTATTAATTCTTTATTATCAAGTTGAGTTCTTTTCATTGTAAAGTACTTAATCGAAATAAACACTAACATAATTTGCCAAAGAGAAACCACATTAAAGATTCTATAATCATAAAAGAGAGTTGATCCAAAAGCAAAAAAAACTAAAATTGAAGTTGATAAAAATTTCTTATGCTTAATAAAAAAAATATATATAGGAATTATCAAAGTAAAGACTTGTGCAAGTACTCCTGTTAATTGGTAAAAAGTCATAATTCCCAACGCCTCCTTCCTAGATATATTACTAGTTCAGTATCATATCAGTTATTTTTTTTACTTGACTTTTAATATTCTTATTTTCAATTAACCACTTTTGAGATATTAAACCATTTTGTTTTAGCTCTTCTGGAGATTTATTCAATACTTCAATAATTTTATCTTTTAAATCTTCCACAGAATCGCTATCAACATAATAAAGATGCTCATCATACTCATTAGGAATTCCATCTAATTTATACATTATTACGGGTTTTCCACTTGCAATATATTCCATAGTTTTAGATGGAAAAGAATATTTCGTATATGTAGCATCGTTTTTTCTTGGATTGATCAATATTGTAGCCTTATTTTGAAGCGCTCTTGCTTTTTCGTTTGAAACATATCCAAAAAACTTAATTCTACGATTTACTTTAGCTTTCTCTTTAATTTTACTTTCAGTTTCTCCACTTCCACAAATCCATAGTTCTACGTTACTATCATCTATTCTTTGGAAAGCATCAAGTAACATTTCAATTCCAAATTCAGTATTCAATGAACCTGTATATAAAATACTCTTAAGAAAAGTATCACTTTCTAAATTGTTGTTTTTAGGCAACACCTCATCAGTAACTAATCCCTCTATGATAACATTAGGCTTATTCCCGATTTTTAAAGGTTTTTTCATGCTCTCTGTTAGTAAAACAAAATAATCCGCAACTTCTAGTTCTTTAAGAACTCTATTCCCAATTTTCTTTTGGATTTGAGCTTTTATAGGATTCTTTGATAATAATCCATAAATAGAAGGTAGATCGGGAACAATTACTGTAATTTTGACTTCGGGATACTTCTCCTTGACTCTTTTTATTGCACTAATAAAAACTGGATACAAACTATAAATAATAATATGTCTGTTCTTTATGGACTTATTTATCCACTCTTCAATTTTTTTGCGTATAGCAAAATAACGGTTGATCTGCTTTAGTAAAGAAATATTTATTGATCCAATTTCTTGAAATTGAGTGTCATTATAAACCCATTCTTTTGATTCAAGTAAAATTTTTTTGTACTTAAGCGGATACGTGCCGACAGGTAAGACACTTAAAACACTAAGATTCTCCTTTTGCGTATTCTCTGTGAGTCCTTTTATAATATTAAGCTGAAATAAATTACTAGCTCCCTGGAGTCCCACTTTACTAAGATTTAGATATTCTTTTTCCTCTTCTTTGTTAAAAACAATTCCCAAAAATAAAATATTCATTTTATCCCTCATTTAATTTTCTAAAAATACTTAAGTGTTTATCAACCATTTCTTCCATTGTGTATGAAGCTATTTTATTAAGATTATTAATTGCAATTTGATCTATTAAGGCGCTATCATTTAACAATAATAATATCTTTTCATTTAATATTGATGGATTCTCTACAGGAATAATAAACCCATTTTCATAATCAGTAATAAGCTCTACGCCTGCTACGCATTTATTCGTAGTAATGACCGGTAGGCCATAAGCCATGGCCTCGTTAATAACTAACCCCCAAATATCTTCTCTGGTTGGTAATACAAAAATGTCGCTTGCTTTATAATATTTTGACAATTCTTCTTTTTCTTTGAATCCTATAAAATATACATTGTCTAATCTCAGTTCCTCTTTAAGTTTCAAGTATTCTATACTTGGGTCTCCCCCTACAAAATAAACACCAACATTATCCTCAAGATTTGAACTCGCTCTTAACATTATATCAAAGCCTTTACGATGAATAAATTGGCCAATTACCAATACAACTTTATCGTGTCTAATACCTAAACTACTTCTTATTTTCCTTTTTTCATTCCGTTCCATTGGTTTTTCAAGAATATCTTTATTACTAATTGATGTGAAAGGATACAATTTTATTTTATCTTCGGTAGCACCATATCTTAAATAATATTTTGAGTGTTCATTTCCGGTGCTTAAATATTGGCTTGCGCCTGTAAGTACAATACGTTTAATGAACTCCTTAATATCTCTTTTATATTTTGCCTGCCCGCCGTCTCCTACAATAATGTACTTCTTCTTAATTAACTTAAGATAGAATATTGCCATCATGCCAGTAATTGTTAGTGGATTTGAAATAACAATATGATCATATTTTTTAGAAAGGTAACTAAAAATTCCTACTGAGATTGCAGTATCATTACTATAATTAATCCCTTTTAAGATCACATTATTAAAACTATTAACTTCGTAGTTTTTCCAACTTTCATCCCTATCTGAAGCACTACCTCGCTCGAATAGTACTGTCAAATTGCACTTTTCGCCTAATTTATTGAAAAAATTAACTCTGTATGGTGATGGTATATTCGTTATCCATAAAACCTTCATTTTATATGCCCTCACTCTCCAATAATTTCAACACATCTTCCCAACTATTATTATCAAAATTAATATTCGAACTGTCTAATTTCTTTATACTACCCTTCATAACTTTATTCATTAATTCGACTAATTCATTTGGATTAAATGGATTAAAAAAATAAGCATTAGGATAATTATCTAAAGCTTCTCTCGAAAAAGGAGTATCAGATGCCAATATCAAGGTTCCAAACTGCCTAGCTTCAAGTAATGGTAAGCCAATTGTCTCTATATAAGAAGGAAAAACTAAAACAGATCTATTATATTCTTTAAGAACTGTTTCATGAGGAATTGTGCCCAAATATTTAATATTCGAATGTGATTCATTATCATTTATGGTCAATTTTAACTCAAAATCACTTATCCCAAGATTGTTCAAAAGCCTAACTGCTTCTAGTAAACAGTAATGATTCTTATAGCTAAAATTATCTGCTGGATAGAAGAAACTATTATTACAAAATTGATCTTTATACAAACTTTTATCTACTAAATCAATAGGCGGTAATATATTTGTAATTTTTGTCTTATTAATTTTTAATTGTTCAATGATTGCTGACTTCATCCATTTTGTTTGAACAATAATATGATGCGCTTTTTTCAGCGAGCTTTTAATGATATAACCAATAACATACTGATAAATAGCTAATTTGAACTCGTCATATTTTAGAAACGAAAATTTCTTTATCTTTTGAAAAGGAATTGACTGATGTAAATATATTACTTGTGGATAATTTAGTCCATATATTGCTGTATTCTGCATTGAAAAGACTAAATCAGGATTCAAATCATCAATCAATTGCTTACCTTCCACAAAATCAAATTTCAATCTATTTATCCAACTTTTTTTTATGTCACTCCGAACAATTACTTTTATATTGCTTGTCTCACTAATATAGTTATCGCTTAATAAAAATATCCAAATATGCTTTTTAGCTTCTTCACTTTCACAAATAAATTTATAAAAGCTTTTTAATATCGTTAGAGCTCCTCCTGATGAGGCAGCAATATCATTTACTATTATCTTCATGATTTACTCCAAACAACTCTATTTACATAATCCGTATAACTTAGAATTATTCTCAACACCTTTTCAGACACATTAGGCATACTATAATCTGCAACCAACCTCAAGGAATCTTTCTCTTGTGTCTCCAGTACTTCTAGTCCCTGAAGAATTCTCTCCTTCTTAAGACCAACCATCATCACTGATGCTTCTTCCATTGCCTCTGGTCTTTCATGAGCTTGCCTAATATTTAGTGCCCTGAATCCAAGAATTGATGATTCTTCGCTGATTGTCCCGCTATCACTTAAAACAGCCTTTGCATACTTTTGAAGTTTCACATAATCATTAAATCCAAGCGGCTTCATAGTTTTAACCAGTGGATTGAACTGAATTCCTTTTGATTCAATCATTTTTCTAGTTCTTGGGTGTGTGCTAACAATCAAAGGCATCTGATATTTTTCTGCTATCGTATTTAAGCTATCTACTAAATCCATGAAATTCTGTTCAGAGCTGATATTCTCTTCTCTATGAGCAGATACAACAAAATACTTTTCCTCTTTCAATTCTAACCTTTCAAGCACATCCGATTTCTCAATGTCTTCTTTTCTTGAGTTTAGAACCTCAAACATTGGGCTGCCTGTTTTAATTACTCTGTCTGCAGGAAGACCTTCTCTTAAGAGGTACTCTCTAGCAATATCACTATAGGTCAGGTTAATATCTGCTGTATGGTCAACGATTTTTCTGTTCGTCTCTTCTGGCACCCTCTGATCAAAGCATCTATTTCCAGCTTCCATATGGAAGATAGGGATATGTCTTCTTTTTGCCGCAATTGCGCATAAGCAGCTATTTGTATCTCCAAGAACGAGAAATGAATCCGGCTTCACTTCTTCAAGAATTGGATCAATTTTAACTAAAATGTTACCAATTGTCTCAACAGCAGTTCCCGTTGCAGCATTTAGGAAATAATCAGGTTTCTTTAAATTGAAGTCATTGAAGAATACTTCGTTTAGTTCATAGTCATAATTTTGTCCTGTATGAACAAGAATGTGGTCAATTGCTTCAGATTCATCTAATTTATTAATAACAGCTGACAGTCTGATTATTTCTGGTCTAGTACCAACGACTGTCATGACTTTTAATCTCTTCATCAGTTATACCTCCAAATAATAAGTATCAGGTTTTTCAGGGTCAAATGGCTCATTGGCCCACATTATCGTAACCATATCTGTATCACCAAGGTTCTCTATGTTATGTGTGTAACCCGTTGGTATATCAACAACTTCCATTTTTTCACCACTTACAAAATACTCTATGACCTCATCTGAATCTATTCTCCTAAACCGTATTACACCTTTACCACTTACAACTAGAAACTTCTCATTTTTCGTATGATGCCAATGATTACCTTTTGTAATTCCAGGTTTTGATATATTTACTGAAACTTGACCACGTTCAGGGGTCTTAATAAACTCAGTAAACGATCCTCTCTGATCCACGTTCATCTTTAAGTCATAACTAAACTGATTTTCTGGTAAGTAGCTTAGATATGTACTGTAGAGCTTCTTTGTAAATGCATCTGACATGTTCGGCACTGACCTATCTTCTCGACTCTTCTTAAGTGAATAAATTATATCTACTATTTCACCAAGAGTAATAGTATGAACCACAGGCACTTCACAAAATGAATCTACTTTGTTTTCTTTTCCTTCTAACGCATTAAAGAGTTCATTAACCACATCATCTATATATACAAGGTTCATTACAACGCTTGGATCATTCACTTGAATAGGTAAATCATGCGCTACATTGTGACAAAACGTTGCAACAGCACTGTTGTAGTTTGGTCTGCACCACTTCCCGAAAACGTTAGGAAATCTATACACTAGCACTCTGGCACCAGTTTCTTTACTATAAGCAGACAAAAGATCTTCTCCCGCCTTCTTACTTTCACCATAAGGATTATCTAGCTCAGCTTGAATAGACGATGAAATCATCACTGGGCAGTTGTTATTATTCTTTTTAAGAGAATCTAGTAAATCGGAGGTAAAGCCAAAGTTACCTTCCATAAACTCCGATTGTTCTTTTGGACGGTTAACTCCCGCGAGATGAAACACAAAATCAGCCTCTTTACAATACTCATCAAGTAAAGAAGAATCTGTATCTCTATCATATTCAAAAATATCTTCGTACTTTCTATTTCTCAGCTCTGCGATTAAATTTTTCCCGATGAAGCCCTTTGCCCCAGTGACTAAAATTTTCATTATCTATCCCAACTTTCCAATTGTTCTCTTACATAATCAAGCTGTAGAAGCTTTTGTTTTATCTGCTCTATGTTAAGCCTTTCTGTATTATGAGAATTGTACTCATCCTCAGATGAAAGTTTTTGATCCCCTTCAACAAAGTATTTGTCGTAGTTTAGATCTCTCTTATCAGCAGGCACTCTATAGAACCCACCCATGTCTTTTGCTACAACATGTTCTTCCTTAGTTAGAAGTGTCTCATAGAGTTTCTCTCCGTGACGAGTACCAATTACTTTGATTTCGTTATCTGCTTTGAAAAGTTCCTTAACTGCTTGAGCTAAGTCCCCTATAGTTGATGCAGGTGACTTCTGAACCATAATATCTCCAGCTTCAGCGTTCTGGAATGCAAACACAACAAGCTCAACAGCTTCTTCAAGACTCATTAGAAACCTTGTCATATTTGGATCAGTCACTGTCAGTGGTTGTCCATTCTTAATCTGATCAATAAACAACGGAATCACAGATCCTCTAGATGCCATTACATTCCCATACCTTGTACCACAAATAAGTGTTCTATCAGAATCAACAGTCTTTGCTTTAGCTACAAACACCTTCTCCATCATTGCTTTTGATATTCCCATTGCGTTGATCGGATAGGCTGCCTTATCTGTAGAGAGACATATTACCTTTTTAACTCCCATCTCAATAGCACCAGACAATACATTATCTGTTCCTAATACATTAGTTTTTACCGCCTCAAGAGGAAAAAACTCACAAGAAGGTACTTGCTTAAGCGCCGCTGCATGAAAGATATAGTCCACTCCATGCATAGCGTTTTTAACACTTGCAAGATCTCTAACATCTCCTATATAAAACTTCAATTTATCATTCTTATATAACTTTCTCATATCATCTTGTTTCTTTTCGTCACGAGAAAAAATACGAATTTCTTTAATATCTGTATTTAAGAATCTTTTCATTACTGCATTTCCAAAAGAACCTGTTCCACCTGTGATTAGTAAAGTCTTTCCTTTAAACATTTAATTATTCCTCCACTCCATACTGTTTATTAAAATATATATCCATCTTATCTAGCAGAATATTTTTATTAAAATGACTATTGTAATACTTCCTAGCATTATCGCCTAGTATAATAAGTTCTTCTCTGGACTTGCTTGATAGCTTTATAATATTATCAGCTAGTTCTTCTGCATTACCCGGACTGCCGCATAAACCCGAATTTGATTCTTTAATAATTTTTGCAGTCTCGCCAGCTGCAGATGCGATATTGGGGATGCCGCAAGCCATATAGGATTGAAGCTTAGCAGGTATAGTCATTGCAAATAACGGGCTATCCGTCAAACTAAGAAAAGCAGCATCACTTGCAGCCATGAACTCTGGTATTCTGGTTGCCGGTTGCTTGGAGATGAAATTAAACATATCATCCAATCCCTTAGCATTGACTATGTTTACAAACTCATTCTTATATCTGCCATCTCCAACGATATTAAATCTTATCTGTTTTTCAGATCTAGTCTTTATGATTTCTGCTGCTTTTGGCAGAATATCTAACCCTTGGGCTGCTCCAATATTCCCTGCAAAAATGATATTGAACGCATCATCTTTTGGTATCTCTGGGATACTCATTTCCCCAATCGGAATATAAAAATCTTCAGCATATTGCGGCCAGTATTCGATTTTATCTAGTGGAACTCCACGATCATGAATAGACTTAACAAAGCTCTCTGATGTGGTAAATATCCTAGTACAGCCTCTATATATGTAGTCAACCATTTTACCAATGGTACCAATAATTTTCTTGTTCTTGATTCCAGTTATTATTTCAACATTTTCTGGCCATAGATCTTGAACATACAAGTAACAAGGAATCTTCCTCTTCTTTGCATACCAAACTCCAGGAAGTGCCTGGGTCATTGGAGAAACTTCAAATATAAATACATAATCAGCTTTAATCTTAGTGAAAGCTTTCCAGAAGAAACCTGACACCACAAATGACAAATAATTAAGAGCAAGCATGATAGCATTGTTTCCCCTTGGAACCAAAGGAATTCTTATGATATCCATCCCGTTATAGGTTTCTTTTCTCTTCTTGAATAGCCCATACCCATCATAATATTTACCTTGAGGGTAGTTTGGAATGCCAGTAACTACTGTTACTTTATAGTCTCTTTTCACCCACTCTGTGCAAATATCATTGATACGAAACTGCTCAGGGTAGAAATATTGCGCGATTACTAATATATGTTTTTTCAAGCTCTTATCCACCCTTCCTGATTATTTCTCTGTCAACTCAATAGATTCCCTAAAATCTCTTATTCGATAATTCGCCTTATCGTAGTCACTCATGGACTTCTCATAAACCAAATTGCCGAATACCTTATTCACAATCCCAATTCCAAACATCAATCTCAAAACCGGGTTAAGGATCTTAGTCATCATTATCTTCTTCCCATGCATTTCAGCAATCAACTTTACCATCTCTGAAGTCTTCACATAGTCCTTGTTTTGCGGGAAGTATAGCCCTGTCTCTTCATGATCAATCGTGACTTTAATGAACTCACAAAGATTATCTATATGAAGCATGCTGCGCTCATTATCGATGTCAGGAAATACCGGTATTTTCTTAGCCATATTGGCTAACCTTGGATAGTTACCTTTAGACCCTTTTCCATAAATCATTGGTGGCCTAAGCACCACGATCTTGAAATCATCAGACTCTAAATCCTTGATGCCTTCCTCAGCCTGAAGCTTGCTATTTCCATAGAAGTTACTAGGCGTTGGAAGTGTGTTTCTATCAATGACTCTCTTACTACTACTGCTATCACCATAGACAATAATGCTGCTCATAAAAATGAACTGCTTTACACCTTCTGCCTTGGCCTTCTCAGCAGTTTCAATCGTTAAGTCTCTATTTACTTTATAGTAGAGATCTTCCATCTTTGGATCAGATGACACATGAGCAATCCCAGCCACATGAAACACAACGTCATATGAACTGAAATCCTTCTCTTTCCATGATCCATCTTTCATATCAACCGTATCCACCTTATATTTATCAGGTTCTCTCATTAGCCAATTTTCAAGAGATGTACCTATGTAACTGTTCTTACCAGTGATTAATATCTTTTTCATTTTGTCACCTCAATCAAGTGAGCTGTATTACACACTTTATATTTTCGATTTCTCAGCTTTAGAATTACTAGAGTTTACTTCAGTTGTCTTGCCCTTAACCCCAGTCCCACCTTCAACAACACCATCACTCCTAAGAACACTAAATATCGTCCCAAAGAAGCATCTGACATCCATCAAAAGTCCAATCTTCTCAGCGTACTCTCCGTCAAGTTTCGCCTTCACATCAATCTCAAGCTCATCTCTACCATTAATCTGCGCCCAGCCTGTAAGACCAACCGGTACGTCATTCGCACCGTACTTGTCTCTTTCTTCTATCAGATCATACTGATTCCAAAGAGCTGGCCTAGGGCCGATGATACTCATCTCACCTTTAAAGATATTGATGATTTGAGGTAGTTCATCAAGAGATGTTCTGCGTAGGAACTTACCTACCTTTGTAATCCACTGACCTGGATTTTCTAAAAGATGTGTAGGCGTATCTTTCGGCGTATCAATTCTCATCGTTCTAAACTTCAATATATGAAAATGACACTTATGGATCCCAACTCTCTTCTGTTTAAAGAGAACAGGTCCAGGGGAGTCAAGCTTGATAGCTATAATGAGTACTAAAAAAACAGGAGATAATATGATAAGTCCTAATGATGAAAGTATGATATCTATTAATCTTTTGATTTTTAAATAAACCATGATAGTTCCTCCTGCTTCGGTTATGTATGTTTGTGGTGTATAGAACACCTTATTTTCTTCTCTATATGTAGTGTTTTGATTCGAGTTCTAGTACTATATCTTGCATAACTACATGCTTTGATTGGATGCATAGACGTGTAATGATTCTGTAACATTAGTACATTTAGTCATTATGCTAAAACCCTTGATATTACTGTCTTACAGCCTCTTTATCCTTTCACCATACTCACGTCGCGACATTCATTCAATCACATACCTTTTTGAAACCCTTGAAAGCACTGGCTTACAGCGGTCATCCTTTTCGCATACTCACGGCAAGGTTAGTTGTCGAAAAGGATAACTATCTATATATAGTATGTTTTTATAAATTTTTGTATTTTTTATGCTACATATTGTGGCATGTCCTATAAAATTGTCACCATAATAACTTTGCACAATATGCAATTTGTTCATCAATTACATAGTTCTAGCGTATTACATAAATGCAAAACACCTATCACCCAAAGGTTTTTGGATAATATCCATGAAACGTATGTGTTTCAATAGATAGTTAAGTAAAGCATCCGTAGCCATCTTTAATAGGCTATACTCAGATGCTTGTTTTTTAACAGATTACCCTAAAGAAACGGAACACTCCAATCGTCATTATTCCCTCTAGGATGTAAGCTACATAAGACCTTACCTGCGAAATAACTAATGGTCCCGCCTGAAGCACATATCGAACTACCAAATCCTTGGAGGTATCAGACGAATAACTTATCAGTATGCTGTTTCCCTTCCGTAACGAGATAGAGACAATATTGTTCCTCGAGGTTCAAGTAGTTTTCGAGGCATACCTTATTCGTATCAACGTCATGATCAACATATATGGAATGTAACCTACAAGTAACCCTACCGTCAACGTAACTGATCATGCCCCCAGTAGGGCAAACTGTTCCCATATGCTCCTGCACATACTTATTAAATCCACTATCAATATGCTCTTTTGTGCTCATAATCAAGTAAGTATGTTACATCCGTTCTAATTGTTGACATTTATCTCGCAGACTGTTCGCTCTGCTCTATTACTAAAAGAAAGGAGAAACGACATTGATATTAATACCAGTATTCCTATTATGGCAATGACAATAATAAGTTCTAGAAGGCACGAGCTTTTTCCAATAGGAAGCTAAATCTATTCAATAATAATCAACCTTCTCACCGTTAAACGATGTCTATTACCCCAAAATACAAAATATAGTTTCTATTAAGCTAAAGCGGCATAGTTAATTTAGGCCCGAATAAAGTTATTTAATTGGTTTACACTTTTTCGCGCACCCATCTAAGCATGGAAACACTATTGCACTATTAAATAACGATTCTATAGTAGCGTATTACGATTTATAAAGCATTAATGAGCTTTTGCTTTACAAATCAATACCATCATATAACAAGTCAAAATTTACTCTTTAATGGCCTAAAAGGGTCGGCTACTTAGTGAAAATTTTCTTTAGGACAGCCAAGTAGCTCTAACCAATCATTTGTGCCCATATTAATTCCTAACATACTAAATGGGCTTTCGCTCTTTCGTTCTCCATGCTTGTTCACATATTGTGCCATAGAGCAAATAAATATAAAAAGTTTTGAGCTGTTTCCTGGCTTTCGAAACTCTTCTTGCCATGGTATAAACTGAACTTAAGACCAGCTAAAGAAAGTTACTATATTCTCTTTTTATCTTTCTAATTCTTTGGCTCTTCTAGCACCAGGATAGCTTAAGACTTTTAGCTCTTTAATGATCTCTTCCAGGTACCACTGGAATATCTCTTTATCCCGAATATCACCATTACCGCCAGTCAACTATTTCAAAAGCGTCATGAAAACAATTATACAAAAATCGAAATTGTACGCTCAGAGCGTTTTATTATATGATATCTAGACTGCATGGAGGACCTGATGATTGGATAACAAAGCTTCCTTGATCATATTCGCTATATTATAAATAGTAGTACGAGTTACTCCAAATCTATCTTTTACCTGCCTAACTGTACCCCATTCTCTATTAGGTTCCAACATAGTGTATCCAATGACTATATTATATAGGAACCGGGATGGTTAAACTTGTACCCGTTAGGATACAAGTTCTCGTCATCAAAAGAATATATTTCTAATTTATAATAAAACTTGTCCAATATTGAGGAGTGTATATATCCAAACACATTACTTCACCAATATATATTTCGACATTTTTCTCTATTATCCTCCTTTTTCTCTAAAAAATATTTGAAATTAATCCCTTATCTTTATCCAAATCGTAACGATGAGGGCATAACCTTCCTATTCCTGCGCTCCAATATACTAATGTCCGGAGTAACCGAAATATCAAGACTAGTGTTTGGGTTTTCTTTGCTGATACTATAGAAACAAACCCCTTATGCCAATATAATTAAGGAATTTATTGCTTGAGGGTATTTGGGATAATGGGGTTTGACAAGCGTTATAGGATAGTATATTATCCTAGTGTAATTGATTATGTTAGGAGATGAACTATGTGATGAAAGAGCGACAGAGTAAAAGGCTTTTCATCATACTGTTAGTAATAGGAGATATAGTGGCTTTGAACCTAGGGGTGTTGGTGGCTTTTAGCTTAAAGTTCAGTAGCCAGGTACCTGAGGTCAACTTCAGACCATACGCGGAGATGTGGCCGTATATATCTATATATAGTGTCTTGATTCTTGGGGTGTTAGGATTGTATGGAGTCTCGGGGAAGACTAGTAGGACTACCATATTATATAGAGCTTTTATGGGGACTGTGGGTAGTTCTTTGGTTACCATGGCATTTATGTACTTTACTAGGGGGTTCTCGTTCCCTAGGAGTATATTGGTGGGAGCCATATGGCTGCAAGCTTCATTGGTATTCGTATGGCATTTATGTGTAGAGAGGATCTTTTATGGTCTTTTAAAGACGAAGAGGGTAATGCTAGTGGCTGCTAGTGGAGAGATAGACCGGGTAGCTAGTAAGTTCCTAGCTGCTTCTTTGTGTAAATACGAAATAACCCATATCTATGATGAAGAGATGATAAAGGGATTAATGGATCTAGAGTATGTAGATGGGATCTGCATAGATACTTCTGTATCTAATGAAGTTAGGGAGCTATTGATGAAGAGGGCTTTGAGTGAGGACAAGGAGCTCTATATTATTCCAGGTTTCAGCGATATAATCATGCAGAATGCTGATTACAACAGAATAGAAGATCTACCGTTTTTTTATGTAAGGAGTCTGGCCTTATCCCCTGGGGCTATAGTAATTAAAAGAGTCTTTGATGTACTAGTGTCTCTAGTGGGGATGGTGATCTGTATTCCTTTCTTTCTTGTGGTGGCTTTTATGATACTAACTACGCCAGGTCCGGTCTTTTACATACAAGAACGGGTGGGGCGAGGCGGACGACCTTTCAAACTTATAAAGTTCAGAACCATGATAAACGATGCAGAGAAAGAAACAGGTCCTGTAGTTTCGGTGAATGGAGATCATAGAGTAACATGGGTGGGAAAGCATCTGAGAGCAGCACGATTAGATGAACTCCCACAGCTCTTTAATATTTTAAAGGGCGAGATGAGTCTGGTGGGTCCTAGACCTGAACGCCAGGTATTCGTAGATAGGTTTTTAGAAGAGATCCCTGAATATAAATATAGGTTTAAAGTGAAACCAGGCCTTACAGGCCTGGCACAGGTAGAGGGATGCTATCGTACTGATGTAAGAGAAAAGCTATTATATGATTTACTTTATATACGCAACTATTCATTTTTATTGGATATACAGATAATAGTCAGGACTATACGAGTATTGTTCTCACCTGAAAAGGCTGAAGGTGTAAAGTCAATTGATAGCGAAGTCCTTTCACATATAGATGAGATAAAAAAGAGTTCAATTGGTAAATTCTAGAGCTGGGTATAGAGAGAGTAGATGCTATCTAACATGTGTTCTACTGTAAAGAGCTCTAGGACGCGTTCTTTAGCATTCTTAGAGAACTCTCTAGCGAGGTTTTCATCTGATAGAATACAGTTTATAGCTTCAGCTAGTTGGTTGCTGTTTCTAGGCTCTACAGTAAGGCCTGTCTTACCGTGTAGACTCACAAAGGGCACCCCACTGGGTAGATGGGTATTAACTACAGGCGTGCCTGCGGCCATGGCTTCTACTTGGACTAAAGCAAAAGCTTCGCTAGGCTCAACTGATGGAAGAACAAAGAGATCGCTTGAGTGGTACCAAGCGCGTAGTTCATCATCAGAACACTTAACTAAAAAGAAGACCTTATGGTCTATACCCAATTGAATGGTCTTTTCCTGTAATTCTGAACGTAATTCACCATCCCCTATAATTACTAGATCTGCGTCTATGTGGACCATAGCATCTATAAGGTACTCTACCCCTTTATAATAGCAAAGACGACCTACAAAGAGGATAGTACGATTTTTAGGCTTGATGAAAGAAGGTTCTTGGAGCCAATAATCCCTTATCCCTAAAGGTATCACCTGACACTTATCACGAAAGGGGGCTAGGAATGGTGAGTACTTTAATGGAGCTGGTGAGGTTATTATTATCCTATCTACAGATGAGAGGAATTTGTTAAGAAGAGGGGTATAAAATTTTAAAGCTCGTTTTTGACGGATTATATCACTATGCCAGGTTACTACTACCTTCTTTTTAGGTGAAAAAAGGTAAGAGAGATCACCTAGTGGGAAGGGCATATGAAAGTGTAAGATATCTGCCCATTTACCTAGAGCGTGTAGGTGAATGGGGAAGGTTGGAGATAGAGGCATAGACCAAAAGGTCCCTAAGCTTCCTACCCTAGTGACTGGGATACCATTAATTATATCTTGGGATTTCCCTTTGCGGGAAGGTTGGCATACAAGGACCCTCATATCAATACGATCTGAGAGACCTTCAGCTATCTCCTGAACTACTTTTTCTACACCACCAATGTGGGGATAGTATAACTTATTCACCTGAAGAACTTTAAGTCGCATCTTTTCCAACACCTAACCTAATTATATTTCCCTTTATACCTTTAAATGCATTCCTAGTATCAACTATAAGTACTGCAGTGCGCGCTATAAACTCATAATCATACGAGGTATGATCTGTACAGAGAACCACACAATCAAATCCTCTTAGGTTCTCAGGGGTAATAGGTACGCTTTTAAGTTCCACGCCTATATCGTTTAGAAGAGGAACATACGGATCATTATAGTGAATATCTGCTCCTTTCGATTGGAGTAACCTCATTATCTCCAGGCTGGGAGATTCTCTGGTATCATTAACATCCCGTTTATAGGCAACACCCATACATAAGATCTTAGAGCCTTTAATGGGCTTGTAGTGGGTGTTAAGGGCATCTCCTATTAAACGCACTACGTGGTAGGGCATATTTCCATTTGTATCACTGGCAAGCTCAATGAATCTGGTATAGAAATCATAGACCTTTGCCTTCCAGGCAAGATACATGGGATCTAATGGTATGCAATGTCCTCCAATGCCTGGTCCTGGGGAGAACTTCATGAAACCATAAGGCTTAGTAGATGCAGCATCTAGGATCTCCCAGACATCTACTCCCATTCTCTCGCACATAAGAGCCATTTCATTTACTAAAGCAATATTAACGCTACGGAAGCTGTTCTCTAAGAGTTTTACCAGCTCAGCTGATTTAGTAGAGCTTACAGAGACTACCTTTTGCACTATTGTGCTGTATAAAAGGGCACCTAGTCTAGTGCATTCAGGGGTTATACCACCTATAACCTTAGGGGTATTCTGTAGATTGTACTCTTTACTACCTGGGTCTATCCTCTCTGGAGAAAAGCAGAGATATATGTCCTTACCCACTTGATAACTTATAGACTCTAGTCTGGGCTTAATTAGTTCTTCAGTGGTCCCTGGGTAGGTGGTGCTCTCTAATACTATTAGCATATCCTTGTGGGCAAAACGAACTATAGTATCTACTGCTGATATTATATATGACACATCAGGATCTTTAGATTTGCGTAGAGGTGTTGGTACACAGATGGCTACAGCATCTGCGTGTGCTACGGTGCTGTAGTCGCTGGTTGGACAGAACCTCCCGCTATTGACTAGAGAGATTATATCTTCATGGGGCACATCTAAGACATAAGAGTGCCCTGCAGAAAGGGACTTTATCTTATTTTCATCTATATCTATACCAATTACTCTATAGCCTGCTTTGGCAAAGGTGATTGCAGTTGGTAAGCCCACATAACCTAGGCCTGCTACTGCCAGTACCCCAGTTTTGTTTTTTATCTTATCCTCTAGTTTCATGTATTTGTCCCTCCTTAAAAGCTTCAAGTAATGCCGTCATATTATCGATATAATTGTCTATATTAAAGTCTTTTAGAGCCTTATCTCTGGCTTTATCACCTATTTCCTTTGCAAATGTGTTATCATGTATTATCTTCTCAATAGCCTTTACAAGGCTTAGAGTATCATTCGGTTTTATTAATAGGCCGTTTTTGCCATGCTCTATCATCTCTGGGATACCACCTATTTTAGATGCTATAATGGGTTTACCCGCTAACATAGCTTCTATAATAGCGGTAGGTAGAGAGTCTGGCTTGTTAGGGACATTCACAAATATGTCTATCCCCCTTAGAACTTTGGGGATATCATTGAGGTGTCCTGTAAAAATAATATTATCCGAGATACCCAACTTCTTAACGAGGCTCTTTAGCCTTTTAATATATGTTTTCTCTTTAGCAAATACATCTCCACCCACTATTAAAAACTTAATGTGTGGAAAGGTCTTTAATAGATGATATGCTGCTTGAATAAAGATCTTATGGCCTTTTTCAGGGGATAGCCTGGCTATTAGAGCTACTGCTACCTCATGGTCCATTATACCCCATTCTCTACGAAAGGAATCTCTTTGAGTGTATGTTATGTCTTCTATCCCGTTGTAGAGGACTGATACCTTATCTTCTGGTACTTTGCTCTTTATGAGTGCCTGGCGTACAGCATTTGAGACACAGGATATATGATCTGCTCTCTTTGCTACAGCTGCCATAGCCTTCACTCCATAGTAGGAGAAGGTAGAGGTATCTATTATATCATGGAGACGCCAGATAACAGGAAGTCTCCTAGCACCTAAGGACCCTAGTATATGAGCTTTTACGCTATTTGTCAAGACTAGATCAAAGTCTTCTTTTAGGGCTACCTTCTTTATGTATCTTATGGTTTTATAGAATTGGGGTAAGGCCTTAAAGAGCTTTACTAGTCGGGTGCTTCGCTTAATGTGAATAAACTCTTGATTGTTTTCGATCCAGAGGAGCGGGATCTGATGTTGCCGGCACCAATCACAGAGGGGTCCTTCCTCTAAGCATAAGAGGGTTGGTTGGATCCTCTTTCTATCTAGTCCTTCTAGAAACTTTATAAGCATAAGCTCTGCCCCGCCTAGATCTGCTACATGGTTTATGATTAAAACACGTACTGGTTCTTTCATTCTGACTCACCTAAAGCTTCTTTATAGATGGCTCGTGTCTTAGCAGCTAAGCTCTTCCAGGAGTATTCAGCTACTGCTAGTTCCCTACCTGCCTTTGCTAGGGTTTGAGCAAGTTCTGGATTGGTTAGCAATCTATTTATATTATGTGCTAGGCTGGAAGAGTCTCCTTCTGGGAAGACCAGGCCTGAATCTCCAATGACATCTGGGATGGCTCCAGAGGATGACCCTATAACAGGGATTTGGCAGGCCATTGCCTCTATTAATACTCTACCGAATTTTTCTTTGAGTCCAGGTAAGGTTATAGAGGGGAGCACGAAGACATCAAAGCCCCTCATATAGCCAGTTAGTTGGTTGTGGGGTATGGTACCTGTTAAGAAGATTCGGTCTGTAATTCCTAGTTCTTCTGTAAGGGTCTGAAGTTCTTCTTTTATAGGGCCATCCCCTATTATAATTCCTTTGACGTTTTGGGGAAGGGTTGAAATGGCCTCTAAAAGGTTGGATAGACCCTTCTGTTTAGTTAGAGCACCTACATAGCCCACTAGAAAGTCATCTTTAGATAAGTTTAACCTTTGTCTTATATCTGTCTCTCCACTTGAGAATTTATTTGTATCAACCCCATGGGGTAAGATATACATGGGTTTTTTAAATCCTCTCTTTGCTAGGACATTGTAGGCTTCTTGACTTCTGAGTACCGCTCTATCAGCTAGTCTGAAAGTAGCTTTCTCAATAAAGCAGAAAGGTGGTGGATATACCTTCATTAGGTTTTGAGAAGAACGAAATATTATCTTGGTAGAGGAACCATTAAATAGCCTAGTTAAGGCTTCCATTTGGAATAGCCCTAGGGACCAAGGTTCTCGCTCTACATCTAATATATCTGGTTTAAATCTTTTAATGGTCTGGCTCACTTGGTTTCGGAAACAAGATAAATGGCCATTTCCTTCAAAGAAGAGACTGCTCACAATGATCTCATAGTGGGGATCATATGCTTTCTCTAATTTTACACGTCTTTTAGACCAGAGTTCCTTCCAATACTCTGGTACTAGAACTTTTAATTCTATATCTTCATACTTTGCAAGCTCTACGCAGAGTTCTTGGTACGCTCCTTGTAAGAGAGATGTATGAGATACCATAAGAACTTTCATAAGGGGTTTTCGCCTCCCTTTAATTGGGTATAAATAGACTCTATTTTCTCTACATACCGGGTCCAGGAATTATTAGAGTGGATATATTCTCTTGCTCTGGTACCTAGCTGTTCTCGAAGATAGTCGTCTGTGACTAGTCTGAGTATAGCCTGGCTCAAAGAGTCGATTATATCGTCTTTGAGTCCAGGGTCTTCGTAGCTTGATCTTGTAAGGTTAAAGGGGACTAGAAGTCCTGTTTCTTCGTTGATTATTATCTCTGGAAGACCTCCTACGTCTGATGAGACTACTGGCTTTCCTACAGACATTACTTCTAAGGCTGCAATGCTAGTGGCTTCAGCCAACGAAGGAAATACACCTAAGTCTACTGCAGATATGATCTTTGGTATCTTATGATTAGGTATTGTTCCTAAGAATTTGATGTTTGCCTGAAGGCCGTAGGTATCTACCCTTTCTTCTAATTGTGAGCGTAGAGGACCATCTCCTACTATTAGAAATTTGGCTTTGGGCTCTTGGGAGATTACTCTTCTGCTGGCTTCTATAAGGTATTGAACGCCGTTTTTAGGGACAAGACGCCGTAAGGAAAGTATGACTACGTCTTCGTTATTATAGCCTAGGGAAGCCCTTGTGTTTTCTCTTTGAGTAGGGTCGCTAGGGGGTGAGAAGGTTTCTGTGTCTACAGCATTGGGTATTGTGAGGGTCCTTCGTGCCCCTACTTCTTGGCAGACTTGTTCTAGTTCTCTGCTGGCACATATTATCTTCTCAGGTCTTGTTATAAGGGACTTGAGAAGGGGTTTTACGCTATGTTTCTTGCTCCATGATAGGATGCTACCGTGTTCCGTTAGGATAAAAGGGATCCTTCCCTTCTCAGAAAGGTTAGAAGCTAAAGGTAGTCTTATTGTTTGATGAGCATGTATTAGATCAAAGGGCTCTTGCTTATGGAGAGCTTTAAAGAGCCTTATGGTCTGTATGTTTCTAGCTATAGTCCGAATATAAGGTGTTTTGGGAGTTGATAACCTGTAGATATCCAGGTTATCTAGGGTTTCGTGGTATGGGGCATCACCTGTTATAGGGGCGCTACCTATTAGGGTTACGTGAGTACCACGGGCTGCTAGCCTTTTAGATAGCTCCCAAACATGAATTTCTTCTCCTCCCATAGTGGGAGGTATATGTCCTGCAAGCATAAGTACTTTCATTATTCTAAATCAACCTTCCTTGACCGCTTAATATTTGCGGGGTATATAATCTTTCTTTCCTCCAAAGAAGAGTAGATAAAAAAATCTAAAAGGATAGAACCAGAGGATATGGGGGTTTCTGTATTTTATAGCTATCCCTATACCTCTTATTGGGCTTGCTAAGGTGACTAGGAGAAACTTGAGAGTGATTCCACCTGTACGACCATGGCGCCATTTATTTAAGAGTACATCCCAACTTTGGGAGAAACGATGGTATGACTTTGTGGTCTCTACTAGTACTCTCTTCCACCCCTCTTGTTCCATTCTACGGGAAAGGTCGCTATCCTCTCCAGCATTAAGTTCGTCTTTAAAACCGTTTAGGGATCTAAGGGCTGATATTCTATACATGGAACCACCGGTTCCGAAGATTCCTGGACGATCCCAAACTATCCATTCTAATATACCAGGCAGAGCATTCCCTAGAGGTAGGAGCCTTGCTCCTACCATGGCAACATCCTCCTGGGACTTGAATACCTTTAGGAGATGCCAAAGGTAATCTTGGGGGATCTTCATATCAGCATCTATATAGCATATAAAGTCACATGTTGTTTTCTGCCAGCCAACATTGCGTAATTTTCCTCTCTGGCCTGTGACGGTGAAGACCTTATCAGTGTATTCCTTTGCTATCTGCTCAGTATTATCTGTGGTTCTGTCGTCTACTATTACGATTATTTCAAAGGGCTTGGCCTTGACTATGCTGTCTAAGGATTCCCTGATCTGATGGTCCTCATCCCGTGCTATTATACAGACTGATATAGGGCAAGTCTCCCCGCTCATGATATTACCTCCCTAATAGGTACTTGTATGCTCTTAGGTTCGTTATATAAAGCATCTATTATTCCTAAAAGGGCTAAGAAGAAAAGGCCGTATTGTACGTCTAGATAAGTGACGTTTATCAGTCCCATAAGTATAACTGAGATTAGGCTTCCTAGGAGGCCTATGGCTAACCCTTTAGTCGGTTTTACCTTTAAGGTAAGTATTAGTATTCGCATGGCTTCAAAGAGGAGCCAGAGATAGGCTAAGAGTCCTATTAGACCTTGCTCTGCTAGAATCTGTAGGAAGTTGTTATGTGCTGGTGCTATAGTGTATATGCCTTCATAGTGTTCTTGCGCATATAGGCCGTAATTTGCTATACCAACTCCTAGGAAAGGGTTGTTTTTTGTAATTTCTATGGATAAGTTCCACAGTTCTAATCGATCTTGATTTTTAGACGTGGAAAAGCTGGTTAATAGCCTCTGAATAGAGGGCATGATAATAGTATTCTGGCCTTCTTGAGGATACAGGGCACCGCTTATTATTGATAGTAGTATTATAGATACTATAAAAGCAAGACAAAGTAAAGCCGCTCGTGAGGCATTCTTTCTATAGTATATAATTATAATAGCTGTTGAGGCAAACATGGTAAGTATGCCTCCTCTAGAGATAGTGAACCATATTGATACACTTAGAAGGAGCGATATCAAGGACCAGTATAAGGTCTTGTGTCTCTGGTCTGATAGTGCCTGGGCCAGGGCTATAGGGTATAGTAGGTTTAGAAAGGCTGCAAAGGTATTTATATTAATGAAGTTTCCAAAGACCTTTACGTTGCCCAACCATACCCAACTATATTCATGTGTCTGAAGTCGTTCTTGGACTGTTCCTGGGTGCATCAGGTATCTGCCAAACCATCCTTGAACCATTTCCATGACGCGTTCTGGTCCGATTAGATATTGATATATGGCAAGACCGCTTATACAGATGGATAGAATTCCTAGTATACGCAGTATTTGTTCTTCACTGTGTGTTTCATATAAGGTTATTATGTATGCCATACAGAAGAGTAACCATAGGATTATATACTGTATGGCTAGTCTCTTTGATATTGCTACTGGTAGAGATGTTAACATTGTGAGAGTAAATATTGTAAGGGACAGAAAGAGCCTGGATTTTGGTATTTTTCTCTCTTTTAAGATCACATATGTAAAGAGGAGTAAGGTCCCTATATATGCTAGCGATATGTGCCAGCCTAATAGTGGTACTTTATGGGGTATATAGCCTTGAATCGGTAATAATATTATTAAAATGCCTACTAGTAGATCCGTATACCTTGGCTTAGTTGTAGTGTTCATATTATATTAACCCCTCCAGGTTAGTAATTTTCTCTCTTTGTTGCACTTCTTTTAAGACGCGTTTTAAATCTGCGCTGGCTTTCTTTTCAGCTATTAGGATTACATCGTGTGAGTTAACTATTACTAAATCTTTTACTCCAAATGCGATGAGGAGCTTGTCCCCTATGGTATTGTGAATAATGTTCTCTGTTGAGTCTATGGTTATGGCTTCTCCTTTAATGATGTTTCCGTTATTGTCTTTGGTGCATATGCGCTCCAGAGCTGCCCAAGTACCTACGTCATCCCAGCTGAAGTCGGCAGGAACTACTATGATGTTATCGGCTTTCTCTAAGATAGAGTAATCTATTGATTTGCGTTCTAAGGTAGTGAAAGCGCTATTAATGCCTTTTATGTCTCGGCATTTTAAATAATTCTCTATGGCCGATAGGCCATCAGCCATTCTGGGAGCGTGTTTTCTGAACGCTTCCAGAATGGCTGTTATCTTCCATATAAAGATACCTGCGTTCCAGAGGTATTTTCCTGCTTGTAGAAATTCAAGGGCTTTATTTATATCAGGTTTTTCTTTGAAACTTTTGACTCTATGAGCTATAGATTTATCTTTTAAAGGTTCGCCAAATTCTATATATCCATATCCTACTTCCGGGCGGGTCGGTTTTATACCTAGAGTAATTTCGGAAACTAGCT
>DIRN01000016.1:0-34455 GCA_002426645.1 Firmicutes bacterium UBA5435
TTACATACAACATTTTTGAACAATCGAAAAGAGGCGAAAACCCAATGTTTATGCAGGTTCTGACCTCTTTTTTTCTTTTTAACTGTCGAAAACAGGATTGTACTATTTTTCGCAAGGGATGATCTTGATATGGAATGGTAGTTTAAGAATGGAATGTTTAGAATTCGAGGGTTATCTTAGGAATTAAATTCATTTTAGAGGGCGAGGTGTGTTTTTCTCACCCTCTTAATTCATGGGATGTAGGATTACTCGTCTATGAACCTCCCATTTGAGGGTTATATCATTGTGGAATTTTGGCTAAAGATTCATCGATTGCAGCTTTAAATTTCGGATTTTGATAGTAAATAGTTTCTTTTGCCTCTTTAAGAATATCAAGTGCTTTGCTAGTTTGACCTTTCTTTATAAGTAAATTAGTCATCCTTTTATAAGGTACAGGATTGGCGGGTTCCTGAGCAATAGCCTTATCATACTGAACTATAGCTTCTTCAACTTCTCCCATTTGAATATACAAGTCACCGAGTTGTACATACCAATTCGAAAGTTCTTCATCAAAGGTTTTCAAACCAGGTCCTATAAGACTATCTACACCTTTTATAGAGTCTAAGAGAGCTGTTTTACCTTTGGCTGTATTTGCTGCAAGCTCACACGCGCGTTTAAGGTTAGTTACCTGAGCATCTATGTATTCAGGCCCTTTGATTCCGAAGGCTTTTACTAAAAATAGATAAGCGTTTACATTGTCACGATCCTTTGATATGATATTAAGGACTTCTTTGATGCTGTAGTCAAATGCTTTATCTCTACCCCCAGCCTTCTTTATAGCTGCTCTTGCCGAATCAGGTGGTTCGTTTCTTTTACCAATACCATACTCTAAAGCTTCTTCGGCTATTTTTAGCCTTTGAGATGAGTCGACACGAATTTTACCAAATAGGAACGCCATAGAAAATTCCCTCCTTTTTGAGCTATCTATTAGTCACAAACGTGCTAATAAAGAATATCTCTATATATATTATGCGGTTTCTTCGTTTTAATATCAAACTTTAAATTTTGCCTTTAAAGAGCAAAAAAGGTTATTATAAGCAGGTTTTCAACTGATTAACAGCGCAAAGGTCTTTTAACGGTTTATAAATGTAATTTATGAGTATTGTTAAACAAAAGAGGGGAAAATATAAAGGTCTAAGTCGTGAAAGGAGCGGGTTTATTTATCATGAAGGTAATGATTATGACTAAGGAATACCCACCATATATTTATGGTGGCGCGGGAGTTCATGTAGAATATCTTTCAAAGGAGCTTTCAGAATTAATGAAGGTTGAGGTTAGATGCTTTGGGGGGCAGCGGGAAGAAGAGGAAAACCTTCAGGTAAAAGGGTATAAGAATCCACCTTGGTCCTTTGATGTAATGGACTTTGATAAAGTTTTAGTGCCAATGTCTATAAACCTCTCTATGGTGAGAGAGCCCATGGATTCCTCTGTTGTTCATTGCCATACCTGGTATACATTTTTTGCAGGGTTTCTGACAAAGACTTTAAGAAATATTCCTTTAGTTACAACTATTCATAGTTTGGAACCTTTGAGACCCTGGAAGCAAGAGCAGCTTGGAACGGGATATGAACTTACTTCATGGATTGAACGACTAGGAATAGAAGCGTCAGATAAAGTGATAGCTGTATCCAATGGGATGAAAGAAGACATATTAAAATATTACAATGTACCTGAGGAAAAGGTCCAAGTAATATATAACGGCATTGACCTTGATATATATAAAAGAGTTGAATCTAAAGAAACTCTATATGAATATGGCATTACAGAACCTTATATTTTATTTGTTGGTAGGATAAGCAGACAAAAAGGTATAACTGTTCTTTTAGATGCCATTAGATACTTACCAAAAGATGTAAAGGTTCTTTTATGTGCTGCATCTCCAGATACTAAGGAGTTAGAAGAAAAGATACAGGAACGAGTTCTTGGAATGGAGAATATTATTTGGATAAAAAAGATGCTCCCTAAGGAGAAAGTTATAGAATTATATAGTCATGCGCATATCTTTGTCTGCCCATCTTTATATGAACCTTTTGGCATTATAAATCTTGAAGCCATGGCATGTGAAACACCTGTGGTAGCTACTGAAGTAGGGGGAATAAAAGAAGTAGTAGTAAATGAATCAACAGGACTTCTAGTAGAACCAGATAACCCACGGATCTTAGCAGATGCCATAAATCAACTTCTTACAGATGAAAGCCTACGAAAATCTCTAGGTGAAAATGGTAGACGTAGAGTCGAAGAGTATTTTAGTTGGAAAATGATAGCCAAGCAAACCTATGATTTGTACAATAGATTCTTTGAATAAATTCATGACAATAGTATATGAAAAGAAGGAATATAGATTCAAGTGTAGAATCAGTTAGGAGACCAATCTATTATATAATGAGAGGTTGAGGGGATACCGCCACCTTACTCTCATAACTAAAAAAAGAAAGATTCGGCGGAAAGGAGACGTAACTTTGCGTATAGCGCATGCTGATGAAAGACTTGAAAGTGATGCTAAGGAATTGAATATAGTTGAAGAAGTTCATATAATACCGACTGAAGCAAAGTTAAATGACAGAATACGGATTCCAGTGAGATATAGAGGATTAAAGTTGGATCCCTTTCAAAAGACATCTATAAAGGCTCTTGTTTCAGGCTTTTCAACCATAGTGAGTGCTCCTACAGGTGTAGGTAAGACTCTTATTGCAGATTACTTAGTGGAGATGGCTGCTTCCCAAGGGAAACAGGTTATATATACTGCTCCTATAAAAGCCCTTAGTTCTCAGAAGTACAAGGACTTTAAGGCCATTTTCAGTGAGGATAAAGTGGGAATCATAACAGGTGATGTAGTAATAAATCAGGAAGCATCTATCCTAGTGATGACCACTGAAATATTAAGGAATATAATCTTTGCAGAACCAGAGCGCCTTGATAATGTGGCATGGGTTATCTTTGATGAGATACATTATCTAGGTAATGAAGAGAGAGGTCATGTATGGGAGCAGTGCATAATACTTCTTCCATCCCACATCCGTATTCTCGGATTAAGTGCTACAGTGCCTAATGCTGATGAATTAGGACGATGGATATATGAAGTTCGGGAGGTTCCAGTTGTAGTTGTAAGATGGACTAAACGGCCAGTACCGTTGACACATCTTTTCTTTGAAACCACCACTTCTATTTGTGAAAGAGAGAAGTTAGAGCATCAATGGAATCGTTTAGGAGAACGCTATGACTCTGATATGAGTTGGGGTTACCTTTCGCTGCCAACTACAGATTATATGGATTTAGTTAATAATCTTAATCCTAAAGTACATTTCCCTTGCCTTTATTTTGTCTTTAGCAGGCGGGCTTGTGAGAAATATTCTGAAGCCATAGCATATTCTAATGACTACTTATCCTCCTCTGAGGCAGCAGCTGCTGAGGAACTCCTTGATAAAAAGGCAGAGACCTACGGCTTGACTAAGACAAAAGACTATCAACTTCTCAAAGAGATAGTTCCAAAAGGGATTGCCTTCCATCATGCAGGCCTGCTTCCTATATTTAAGGATTTGGTGGAGGATTTATTTAAGGAACGCTTAATAAAGGTCTTGTTTGCTACAGAGACATTCAGCTTAGGGGTAAATTATCCAGTAAAGACTGTATGCTTCGATGCACCCACAAAATATGATGGGAAATCTTTTAGATTTCTTAAGACCCAAGAGTACTTTCAGATGGCTGGGAGAGCTGGCAGAAGAGGAATAGATCGTAAAGGATATGTTATAACCTTAGTGAACTTTGCATATACCAATCCTCAACATTTACCTGTCCATAGTGAAGATAATGTGGAACCACTATCTAGCAAATTCGCCCTTACTTATAATAGTGTTCTTAACCTGACTGATAATTTTTCTCAGAGCCAGGTAAGAGAGATATTAAGTAAAAACTTTGCTACTTTTCGAAATAGGGAAGAAGTGTCTTCAGTACGTGAAGAGATAAAAACAATCGAGAACAAACTTAAGGAACTGCGCCCATTATATTGTCCTGTAAAAGGGGAAACAAATTGCCCAAAGGTCTATGCTAGGTTGAAAAGACGAATAGCAGGATTAGAGAAAGCTATTAAGTCTAAACATAAGAAGACTAGGGCAGCTAAGAGGAAACGTGAAGAGCAACGTACGAAGTTAGAGGCTCTTAAGAATCAAATTCAAGGAGTAGTAGTGAAAACCTGTGACAAGGTTGGTGAAAAGAATTGTGCTCCAGTTAATAAAGAATATAATAAGTTAATTAGGCGTCTTGATTCATTACAAGCCCATTATCAGAAGATGTCACCAACTGATGTATGTGTCAATGAATACTGGAGAAAGAGGCACTTCTTAGAGGAAATGAAGTATATAGAGAAGGATGGCCAACTCACAGATAGAGGGAAGTTAGCCAAAGACATTTACATTCAGGAACTCTTAGTTACAGAACTTCTTTTTGCAGGGGTTTTCCATGATATAAGTCCTGATGAGATCAATGCTCTCGTAGTGTCAATTGATCACGAAGCCAGACGAGGGGGAGATAAGAGAAAGAAAGTCTCTAAGGGGATATGGAACAGCCACCGTGTTTTTAAGATCATCGCTTGGGTAGACAATATGGAAAAACGATGGTTTGGTTCTAGCACCTTATTATACTCAGATGAGCTGGCAGAATTAGCATATAAGTGGAGCCAGGGTGAAAGTTTTACAACCCTCTTAGAGGGAACAGATATAGATGAGGGCGACATAGTCTTGGGTTTCAGAAGGGGAGCTGACCTTTTAAGGCAATTAAGGAATGCTGTGAAAAAAGAAGATGAAGGGCTTTTTGATAAATTGGGGGTAGCAATGGGAAAATTGTCTCGAGACATTGTTATGGTAGAGCTTTAAGGGTTAAACGGCTTGAAATATCTTGTGTCGAACGCATTTCCGTGGTATAATAAAGATAAATTGAGATACGGTAAACCGTTGGTTATAAGTTCAGCTTCTCTCGTAAATGCGAAAGTAAGCTGAACTTTCCATTTTAGTTTTTTTAGCAAGTAGTATTTATAAAAAGAAGGGGTCAATTAAGAGTCAATATGGAAAAGACTAATATTCGTAATTTAGCTATTGTTGCACACGTGGATCATGGTAAAACCACGCTAGTAGATGCCATGCTCAAGCAGAGCGGAGCATTCCATGATAAACAGGTTGTTATGGATCGAGTTATGGATAGCGGTGATCTAGAACGCGAGCGTGGAATAACTATAATGTCAAAGAATACTTCTGTATCATATAAAGGTTATAAAATAAATATAGTGGATACACCTGGACATGCTGACTTTGGTGGTGAGGTTGAACGGATCATACAAATGGTAGACGGTGTGCTCCTACTTGTAGATGCATTTGAAGGACCAATGCCGCAAACTAGATTTGTATTACAAAAGTCTCTCTCAGCAGGACTTGCGCCTATAGTCGTAATAAATAAGATAGACCGCAGCGGAGCTCGTCCAGAAGAGGTTCTCGATGAGGTTATAGAACTTTTCATTGAATTAGGAGCTAATGATGAACAAATAGAATTCCCTGTATTATATTGTGTAGCTCGTAATGGAAAAGCATCTTTAGATGCGCATGAAGAAGGTCAGGATTTAAAGCCGCTCTTTGATACTATAATAAATTACATCCCTAAACCTAAAGGTGATCCTGATGCTACTCTTCAGATAGGGGTGAGCATGATAGATTATGACTCATATATAGGGCGACAAGCCATAGGAAGAGTAGTAAATGGGACACTCCATGCTAAGGAGGAGGTGGCTATAATAAGCCATGGCGAAGAAATAAAGCATCATAAAGTATCCAACCTCTTTATCTTTGAAGGCCTTAGGAAAGTTCCAAGGGATAAAGTCTCAGCTGGTGAGGTCGTATTAATTGCTGGTCTTCCTAATATTGATGTAGGGTCAACTATCACCTCTTCCGAAAACCCAATTGCATTAGATTTTATTCAGATAGATGAACCCACAGTGGCTATGACATTTTCAGTTAATAAAAGTCCTTTTGCCGGGCAGGAAGGGGATTTTGTGACTTCAAGGAAGCTGAAAGAGCGATTGTATAGAGAGGTAGAATCAGATGTAAGTCTTCGCGTAAAGGAGACAGATTCCCCAGATTCTTTTATAGTTTCCGGTAGGGGAGGATTACATCTTGCCATTCTCATTGAGACTATGCGCAGGGAAAGTTATGAATTTGAAGTTTCTCGCCCTCATGTTATTATGCGTGAGATCGATGGAGTGCAGCATGAACCCATGGAGGAATTAATCATAGAGGTTCCTGAAGAGTATATTGGAACTGTTATTGAAGGACTGGGACCACGCAAAGGAGAACTAACCAACCTTTTACATAAGAGTGATGGGCAAGTTCGCATGGAATTCATTATACCAACACGTGGCCTCTTTGGATACCGTTCTGAATTTTTAACAAGCACTAAAGGGATGGGTATAATGTACCATTCTTTTCATTCTTATGCTCCACAAAAAGGAGAGATTCAAGCTCGTACTAGAGGAGCACTTGTGGCTTTTGAGACAGGTATAAGTACAGGTTATGGTCTAGAGAATGCACAGGAGCGAGGAGAACTCTTTATCGGTCCTGGTGTTAACGTATATCAAAGTATGATAGTAGGCGAAAATTCAAGACCATCTGATTTACGCATTAATGTTTGTAAGAAAAAGCAATTGACTAATATGCGCAGTGCAACAGCTGATATCGCCATTAAACTTACTCCTCCAAGGATAATGGATTTAGATCAGTCTCTTGAGTTCATAGCCGATGATGAGCTCTTAGAGATCACTCCTAAAACTATTAGGATGAGAAAGGTAGACTTATAATATGGAAAGGGGGAAGACGCATTCCTATAATGTAGTTTCTTGCGCCTAAATTTTATAAAAAAACCATTAACAGCAGTAATTGTTGGAGCTGGACACAGAGCCCTAATATATGCGTCATATTCTAAGACTGCTCCTGAAGAGTTACAAATAGTGGGTGTGGCTGATCCAAATCCGGATAGACGTCAACAGGTAGCAAAGTTATATAACCTTCCACCGAAAGCGTGTTTCCAGTCAGCTGAGGAATTAGCATCAAAACCTAAGATAGCTGATACAGTCATCAATGGTACTATGGATAAAGATCATGTTTCAACGAGCATCCCTCTATTAGAAGCAGGATATCACATCTTATTGGAGAAGCCTTTTGCAACTAATGAAGAGGAGATGTGGAGACTAGTTCAAAGCGCTCGTAAACATAATCGGCTAGTTATGATATGCCATGTACTCCGTTATGCGCCTTTTTATGCAGCGATTCGAAGGCTAGTGGCTGATGGAGAAATCGGTGAGATTATTAATGTTCAAGCCACTGAACATGTGAGTTATCACCATATGGCTGTGGCATATGTACGAGGTAAATGGAATCGTAAGGATATATGCTATTCTTCAATGCTTATGGCTAAATCTTGTCACGATCTAGATTTAATCATTTGGATGAAGAGTGGAATAGCGCCGCGCTTCGTTAGTAGCTTTGGGAATCTTATGCAGTTTAGGCGGGAGAAGGCACCTCGGGGGGCTGGGACCAGATGTCTAGTAGATTGCCCTATAGAAGCAGATTGCCTTTATTCTGCACGTAAACACTATATCGATCATCCTCAGCGGTGGTCATTTTACGTATGGGACTGCCTTGAGCATATATCTAATCCAACTATTGAAGAGAAGATGGAATCCTTAAAGAAAGATAATATACACGGCCGTTGTGTATGGAAGTGTGACAATAATGTAGTGGATCACCAGTCTGCAATGGTGGGATTTGAAGATGGATGTACTGCTACACTCAATATGATAGGAGGAACTTCTCGCCCTTCACGTTCTATACATTTGATAGGTACAAAGGGTAAAATTCAAGGAGTATTAAATGATAGTAAATTTGTAATTAGGCATATTGATACGCGCCCGGGCCATGAATACTCTGAAGAGATAGTAGACTTAAATATTACAGGGGATATGGATGGTGCCTTTGGAGGACATGGCGGGGGAGATATGCGTTTAGTAGCAGATTTTTGTAAAACCTTGCGTGGCGAGACTCCGTCTATCTCTTGTACAAGTATAGAAGATTCAGTCTACGGACATCTTATAGGATTCCTTGCAGATAAGGCCATGGAAGAAAAGAGGATTCAGGAGGTAAGGTTACGAATATAAAAATATAAGTTACTTTTTAAATATAGGAAGGATATCTTTAGATATTAGCGAAGTAATATACGATGCGATTTCTTCCTTACGATCTAGAAGAAGTCAAGATTAAGGAGTGATTGTTCTTGCGAGTTCTTGTAATGGTTTTAAATAATGTCGATCTCCTTGAACCTATCTTAAAAGGGTTCATTAATGCTGGAATTAAAGGTGCTACAATAATTGACAGTACGGGGATGGCAAGGGTTTTAAATGAATGTGATACAAGTGATATCCCTATATTTGGAACAATCAAGATGTTTTTGAACGAAAATCGCCCATATAATAAGACTTTATTTGTTGTGCTTGATAAAGAGCAGGTAGATACAGCTATCGGTGTGATTAAAAATGTTGCTGGTGATCTACTAAAACCAAATGTAGGAATTCTATTTACAATTCCAGTAGATTATATTGAAGGATATTAAAAAAGGAAGGGAAACGGATTGCATATTTTGTACTATGTTTCGATTATTCTGTTCGCTGGGCTCGTAACTGCGAGAATAGTCTCAAAGTTAAAGTTGCCCAATGTAACAGGATATTTATTAGCTGGCATTGCTATAGGACCTTTTGTGTTAAACTTAGTTCCAAAAGATGTTACCACGCAGCTTTCAGGTATATCTGAGGTTGCATTAGCCTTTATAGCATATAGTATAGGTAGTCAGTTTAATGTGGAACATATTAAAAAGATGGGCAAGTCAGTCATTGTAATTACACTATTAGAGTCATTATGTGCAGTATTAATAGTAGATCTTATGATGATCTTCTTATTTAAACAGCCTGTTTCATTTAGCATCGTATTAGGTGCCATTGCTGCTACCACTGCTCCAGCAGCTACCATTATGGTAATCAGGCAGTATAAAGCCAAAGGACCTCTTGTTAGCACATTGCTTCCAGTTGTTGCAATGGATGATGCTGTAGGGATCGCTGCCTTTGGTATTTCAGCAGAAATAGCAACAGCACTTATAAATACTGATCAGACTGTTCCATTAATGCAAGTAATACTTACACCCATATGGGAGATTCTTCTAGCACTTCTTATTGGTTTTACAATTGGTCTTGTCTTGTCCTTTGTCACTCGCAAAGCCAAGGGAGACGATGAACTTTTATCGATTATAGTTGCTTCGCTTTTATTGGCAATTGCAATAGCAAAATTGTGTAATGTTTCTACATTATTGCTTTGTATGATGTTAGGAGGGACAATTGCTAATATTGCACCTAATAGCAACCGATTACTATCAATTGTCGATAGAGTAACCCCTCCTATTTTTATAGCTTTCTTTACTATTGCAGGTGCAGATCTAAATTTAGGTATATTGCGAACTGTAGGGATAGCAGGCATAGGATATATTATTTTCAGGTCCTTAGGTAAGCTTTTTGGAGCTTATATAGGAGCTGTACTTACAGATGCTCCTAAAGTTGTACAAAAGTACCTTGGATTTGCTCTGCTTCCACAAGCAGGGGTGGCCATTGGGTTAGCTCTGTCAGCCGAGCAAGTGATACCTATATATGCTGATAGCATAAAGACTATAATATTGTCAGCAACAGTTGTTTATGAATTAATAGGTCCAGTTATTGCTAAAACTGCATTATTGAAGGCTGGAGAGATTACCGAATGATCATCTTATCGTTGCAGGGAATTGAGAAATCCTTTGGTACCAACCTTATACTAGAAGACATCTGTCTTGTGGTTAAGGCCAAGGAACGGATGGGGATCGTAGGGAGTAACGGAGCTGGTAAATCAACACTATTAAAGATCATTATAGGAGAGATCACTCCTGACTTTGGTCAGATCTACCGTCAAAAAGGACTGTCTATAGGGTATCTTCCACAGGAAAATATAATGGATTCTTCACTGACCATATGGGAAGAACTTTTAAAGGTCTTTGGTACTGTTATAGAGATGGAGAAGAGACTCAGGGAAATGGAAGAAGAGATAGGTATATTACATGATCAGAATCCATCTGATTACAACAGATTATTAGAGGATTATAGCAAACTCTTTGACTCCTTCACTGAAATGGGAGGATATAGTTACGATAGTTTTATGAGAGGTGTATTGATAGGGTTGGGCTTTTCTCCAGAAGAGTTTCAGCAGCCTATTTACCAACTTAGCGGGGGACAAAAGACTAGAGTAGCTTTGGCTAAGTTATTATTGCAGAAACCTGATCTTCTATTATTAGATGAACCCACAAATCACCTAGATTTGGAGGCTATAGGGTGGTTAGAAGGGTACCTTAAAGACTATAAAGGGACTCTTATCCTTATATCTCATGATCGCTATTTCCTTGATGCATTATGTGATTCTATTGCTGAGATCTCTAATAAGCATCTTACCATGTACCAAGGTAACTATTCACAATATGTTTCTCAAAGAGATGTTTTGTTGGAACAGAGAATAAAGGAATTCGAGTTACAACAAAAAGAAATAGCTCGCCAGCAGGTTATCATTGAAAGATATCGTTCTTATAATCGGGAAAAGAGCATTAAGGCAGCAGAGAGTAGGGAGAAGGCTCTTGCGCGGATGGAACTAGTAGAGAAACCTAATAATGAAGAAGAAATCTCTATCTCTTTTACTGTAAAAAAGAGAAGTGGTAAGGATGTACTTGTGGTAAAGGAACTCTCTAAGTCCTTCGACGGTAAGGTGCTATTTAAAGATGTCTCTTTCTCTTTAAGAGCAGGGGATAGGGTTGCTCTTATAGGACCTAATGGTGTAGGAAAATCAACGTTATTTAAGATCCTTTTGAATCAGGTACCTCAGGATTCAGGGGAGTTCCTCTTTGGAGCTAACGTGGATATTGGATATTATGACCAAGAAAAATCTGATCTGTGCTCTGAGAAAACCATCTTAGAAGAGGTTAGAGACGCTCATCCTAAATTGACTGAAACTCATATAAGAAATACATTAGCAAGATTTCTTTTTCAAGGCGATGATGTATTACGACCTATTTCTTCTCTTAGCGGTGGTGAGAAAGGTCGTGTCATGATAGTAAAATTAATATTAGCTCAGAATAATCTCTTACTCCTTGACGAACCTACAAACCATTTAGATATGAATTCTAAGGACAAATTAGAAGACGCGCTAAGTGACTACCCAGGAACTATACTAGCAATATCTCACGATCGATACTTTATTAACCGTATAGCAAATAAGGTAATGGTTTTAAGCGAAGATGGGGTCAAAGAGTATCTCGGGAATTATAACGACTATATGTTTAAAAAGCAAGAGGAGCAAATTTTGCTGGAAAATCCTATAGAGGCACCTACAAAGACTGTTTTAAGGGAAGAACGAAGGCTTAAACGGGAAAAACAGCTACAGATCAAGTTACAGAAAGAACGTATACATAAGATAGAAGAATCTATAACTGAGACTGAAACATTAATTAAAGAGACTGAAGAATTAATGTGTCAACCTGAGTTTTTTTCAGATGAAATCCGCTCTCAAGAGATATTCATAAGCTATAAGGGACTTAAGGATGATATAGAGAGATTATATAAGGAATGGGAAGAGGCTACTGAGATATACATTAATTCATGTGAGGAGAGAGCATAATGAAGAATAGTGTAAAATTTGGGGTGATACTAGGTGTATCACTGATAATATCCTCTGTAATTCTAGGGAGCTTTTTCTATAGGAGTAGAATGCCCCAGGCGACTATAAACGTTGTGGGGATGGCGTCTGCAAAGTTTGAGTCAGATACAGTGAAGTGGAGTATAACCTTGGAAGAGACTACTGGAGTTAATGAAATAAAGGAAGGTTATAAGAGGTTAGAGAATACTTTAGAGGCTTTGAGGGGAATTTTAAAGTCAAAGGGAATAAAGGATAAAGAGATAAATCTTAAACCTATAAATATGAGACAGGATTATGATTACGAGAAACATGAAATTAGAGGATATGTCTTGTATCAATCTCTATTTATTATCTCCGATAGAGTGGATGAAGTAGAGGCCCTGGCATTAAATCCAAAGGAGCTTTTAGATGAGGATATTATAACTCAGACTTCAAGGCTTGAATATTTTTATTCTGGGACAGATGACCTAAAAAAGGAACTTATATCGGATGCAACAGCAAATGCCAGGGAAAGGGCTGAAAAAATGTTAGAGAATACAGATATGGTAGTGGGGAAATTGATATCTGTGAAAGCAGGTGTCTTCCAAATTACTGAGCCTTATTCTACAGAAGTCTCAAGTTACGGAATATATGATACCTCAAGTAGAAATAAACAGATTACAGTAACAGCACATACAGTATTTAAAATAAAGTAAAGCCCTTAGGAGCACAAGAAGGGAGAACTCTTGTGCTCCTACTCGATCTTCTACATCTTATCATACATTAACTGGTAGTACTCTTTGACCATGCGATGTGCAGAGAACTGATGAGACATATCAATGCTAGAACGCATCATACTCATCCACTTAGTACGGTCCTTATAATATGTGGGTAGTACTTCTTCAAAGAGAGTTCTATAAAGTGATTGAGCATCATATTCATCCTGCCCTAGTCCCTCATATTTATCCCCTATTTGCCAGCCATTTATCCCGTGTTCGCAGCCTTCAGGCCACCATCCATCTAATACGCTTAGATTGAGAACTCCGTTCATGGCTGCCTTCATTCCAGAGGTTCCGCTGGCTTCCATGGGACGTCTTGGATTGTTTAGCCATACATCGCATCCTCGTGTCAGCAGTTTACCGATTTTCATATCATAGTTTTCAAGAAAAACCACGCTATTCGGATATCGCTTTGACATAGCTACAATGCGTTTCACAATATCCTTGCCAGCTCCATCATTCGGATGTGCCTTCCCTGAAAATACTAACTGTACTTCTCCCTTGTCAAGTAATGGTTTTATGAGATCTCTATTATAGAATATAAGATCGCTACGCTTATATGGTGCTGCTCTCCTAGCGAATCCGATTACTATATTATCAGGATTTAGATGGGCTCCAGTTCTATTTTGTATCTCCTTTAGGAGTCTTTTCTTAGCTTCTATATGCGGATCCCATAGGTCCTCGTCATCTTCATATGCCTGGCGGATCTTCGCATCTTGCCACGTGCCTGGATGAACTCCGTTTGTAATAGAAATTATAGGTGCGCTTTCTGAGATGTTTTTCCACATTCTACGAGCTGTTACTCCGTGAAGCTCGGCAACGCCATTAGCAAGATAAGATAGACGCAATCCAGCTACAGTCATATTAAATGTATCTCCACCAAGGGTTTCCATCTCTTCAAATGTAAGGGAATTGTATGCTCCCATGTACTTTAATAAGTCATGGCCATGAACTTCGTTACCCTCTGGCACAGGGGTATGAGTTGTAAATACGATCTCTTTTCTTGTAGCATCCCATGCTTCTTTAAAGGATAAGCCTATGTTTTCTATTTTTTCCCTTATCAATTCAGTAGCAGCTAGAACAGCATGGCCCTCATTAAAATGATATATATCTATATCGATATCCAAAGCCCGCAAAGCTCGTACTCCTCCGATGCCCAGCACTATTTCCTGGGCGATGCGATCTTGGGAAGTACCACCATATAATTTTTCTGTGATCCAACTCCCTTTGTCACCTGAGATACTTGCATCAAGTAGATATAGTGGGACATTTCCGTATTTGTCGGTCTTCCATACCTTGCAAGCGATATTCTCTCCACGTACATCCACATTAACGGTGACTCCCGTATCTTCCAAGAAATCGTAATGATTCTCTGGATAGACGTCATAAGGTGTGCCGTCTGATGCTATGAGTTGATCGGTATAACCTTTCCTCCATAGTATTCCAATACCTATAAGTGGCATTTCTAGGTCTCTTGCAGATTTTAGGATGTCCCCAGCGAGAATACCAAGACCTCCTGAATAAATTTTAAACTCTTCATTCAATCCATACTCCATGCAAAAATAGGCGACACGAGGGATTCTATTTCGAGTGTCCATTTTTTACCTCCTAACACGCGTAATGCTTCTTATCTTAATTACGCGATGCTTTTATTTTTTATCCCAGCATTGCAAGTTAGTAAGGCCTTTGCATGCCACGTCCTATATGGGTATATTTAAATCTTATGAGGTAAATCTAGGACGGGGGCTGCATATTTATTCTACAACATAAAACATATTATGTAAACAAGTAGTTTATTGATGTATAGTAAATAATATGTATTAGGAGGATTATAGAGTATTAAAGAAGGAGATTTTATGTATTTGTCGAAGATTTATTCTTATGGGAGAGAGGAGTTGTTCTAACTATGTCTACACGTTTCTTCGTTCTTTTTGTTGTAGTGATTTCTTTAGTTATAGGAGGATACCTAGGTTACCAGCAATATATGGCTGGGCCAGATATAGTGGCAAAAGGATTTGTTGATGCATGGCTTAAAGGTTCTTATGAAGATATGTATAAATGGCTTAGCGAAGACGCGAAGAGTAAGATCTCCCTTGAAGACTTCAAAGAACGTTATGAGTACGTGCGTCGCGAAGCAAAGATTAATGATGTTGAAATCCTTGGACTCGAAGAGGCTGTAAAAGAGGGTAGAAGAGCCAGCGCTACTTATACTGCTGATTTTGATTCGCAATACGTTGGGAAATGGCAGGTAGATTATGAGCTTCCGCTTATATGCGAAAACCTTCTAAATTGGAGGATCGATTGGTCAGAAGAGTTAGTCCTGCCTGGATTAAATAATGGCGAACGTTTAGAGGTAGTAGACTATTCTCCACGCCGTGGTGAACTCTTTGATCGTAATGGCGAGCCTTTGGCAATTGAAGGGACAGCGGTAATAATAGGCATTGAAAAGCGACGAGTAACTGATGCGGATGATATGGCTCAACGTCTTCATGAAATACTTGGCCTTGCCCCTGATTGGGTAATCTCTAAGTATGAAGCGCCAAATGTACAGCCAGATTGGTTTATTTCTCTGAAGACTTTGCCGGAAGACGAATATGCACGTTTTCGACCAAGCCTTGCTCCTATACCAGGGGTGGTATTTAAACGTATATCTAAACGAATATATCCTCAAGGAGAAGTCGCGTCTCAAGTAGTGGGATATATAGGAGAGGTCTCTAATACTGATATAACAAAGTGGCCAGAACGCTATTACAAAGTAGGAGAATTAGTTGGTCGTAGTGGTTTAGAATCAACCTTTGAGGGACCTTTACGTGGCGAACCAGGTTACAAGCTACGAAGTATTGGAGTTGATGGTAAGGAGAGCAAAGTCTTTGCAGAACGTCCTGTAGTACATGGTAAAGATATATATCTGACTCTTGATATGAAGATCCAATGCGCTGCAGAACGTGCTCTTGGAGATAATAATGGTGCTATAGTTGCAATAGATCCCGTGACTGGTGAGCTTTTGGCTATAACTAGTCGTCCTGGTTTTGATCCCAATCTTTTTTCCTTTGGATTATCATCTGCAGAATGGGCTTCCTTACGTGACGATGAAAGACAGCCTTTATTTAATAGGGCCTTAAATGGTATTTATCCACCTGGTTCTACGTTTAAGCTAATAACTGCAGCAGCAGCTTTAGATTGTGGAGTTGTGAATAAGGATACCATCTTTGATGATGATGGTACTTTTTCAGTGCGGGGAAATATTGTTCGGAATTTCAGATCTGAGGTATTTGGCGAGCATTCTTTCTCTGATGCTGTTATAAAGTCTATTAACACGACCTTTGCTAAAGTTGGTTTGGACTTAGGCGCGGCAAATTTTGTGGATTATGCTACGAAGTTTGGGTTTGATGAGGCTAGTAAGATAGAATTGCCAGTTACCATCAGCAGTGTAGGTGATCCCCGAGTCAGTCAGGTAGAGCTGGTATGGGCATCTGTAGGTCAGGGGAGAGTAGTTTCTACTCCTCTTCAGATGGCCTCTGTGATAGGTACTATTGCTAATAAAGGTACTAGGATAGAGCCTTCGCTAATATATAAGGTGGTGGAGAAGTATCCTGATGGCACGCCATTTAAAGAAACACGTTTTGAGGTTAAAGAGGGCGTTTCTGTTATAAAATCAGAGGCAGCAGAGGAACTTATAGAACTTCTCACAAGAGTGGTTCAAGAGGGTACAGGTAGATCTGTAGAGATACCGGGATTTCCTATAGCTGGCAAGACAGGTACTGCAGAGATAGCTAGAGGTTCTGATATAGCTCATGCCTGGTTTGTTGGTTTTGTTCCTGTTGAAGATCCTCGCTTTGCTTTTGCTACGTTTGTTGAAAGAGGGGGCGTTGGCGGAGCAGTAGCTGGACCTATTGCAAAGGCTTTTATTATTGATGTCTTTGATATAGATCTTTCAGCAACCATCCAAGAGACAGCTCCTGAAAAGATTTCAGTGACATCATTCTGGGAGAAGATCACTGGAACCGATTCTATGTAATTAGGAATAAAAAATAGCAATTCGTCCTCTAACTGTATTATAAGTGGGGCGAATTGCTATTAAACTAATATCTTCTGTTACTTATTGGAATATTTAAATCCCCGTATCAGTACGATGGGTGTTCCTGCATCAGCGGAACCTGCAATAAGGTCAGCTAAAGAAGATACAATACTAGTTATGCTTCTTGGAGTCGTTCCCAGATTTTCTATGCTAATAGCGTTATCTTTATTCTTTATAATCTCTTCTATATTTTCTCTAGAATATCCTTGATTATATAAAGTATCTACTTGAAGTTTGAGTTTTGTGCCTGTTCTAAGTGCTGCATTGCGTAGACCACTACTAACACCAATAGCAGGATATGGGTCTGCAAGCTCATAGATTCCTGTGTCAGGATCTTTATATGCGCCATCTCCAAAGATCACAACATCTGTATCTTTACCAGTTATCCGTTTAATTTTAGTCTTAATATGCTCTGCAGTATCATCTGCATCTTCGGGAAGAAGTTTTAGGACCCCTTCTTCAAAGTCAGAGACATTGGAACCTATTACTCCCCATGGCTTAGGCCCAACATCTTGAAGAGTAATTACTGGAACCATAGCTCCAAAAGAAGTAAAAAGTTCATGCAGCTTCTCTTGCTCATGTACTGCACTAACGCAAATACCATCTATATAACCGCAATCATATACTTTAAGCGGATTATTTGTAAAGATCACTTCTCCTTTAGCTCCACCAGCTTTAATCATATCTAAGTATAGATATCTGTAATCTAATCCGGTAATTGGGTGAGAGAAGGTGAGATTCTCCATTTCATCCGTAAAGATAGCATCAGGATCGTGATAACTATCTAGTTGCGGACCAAAGTGATAGAGTTTAGGTTTTAATTGTCCTTTTTCATTCATATAAGCATTAGCATCTACAATAGCAATGTTATGATGTCCTAGGTCTACTGTGATGGCAAAAGCATGTTCTGCTTGAGGTACATCTCTTTGGATGCCTATTGCTTTTTTTACGGCTTTGTCTAGATCTGCAAAAGAAACTTCAGCTACAGCCAATTTTCCTTCTGGAGTGAGCATTGTTAAATCAGCAATACCCGTACCAGTGATTTTCCGAATACCAATTATGTTGTAACCTACTTCTTGCAATTTTAAAGCAGCAATAATTTCTCTTATAAGAACATTAAGCTGAGGTGTATTTCCTCTGGCTTCTCGAAGGCTCTTTAAAGTCCTTTTTAGTCGAATACGTGTTGTAGCAAATCCTTCATCTATGACTTGATTTCCAACCTCATCAAAAGGAATGGACATCTGCACAATCACATTCCCGCCCTCAGTTGCCATAGCAAAAGCTTTTAGCACTAGTGCAAAACGATTTCGGCTAGCTATAGGGCTAATAACAGCAAGATTACTACGAGGTTTTAGATTTAATTTCTTTTTTATGTCCTCAGCAAGTTCTGTGCAAGAAACATATCGATTCTGTGATCTAGCGACTACGGCTTCTGTAACACAGATAATATCACCATCATCTACAAAAGGTTTGGCTATATCAGCAGTAATAGCTGCAATATCATCATTTGGGATGATAAGCCCTGTTTTTAAACCAATAGCAGCAACTCCTGTAGATTGCGGGAGGGAGAATTTTTCCACGTGTAACATCCTTTCTTTTACTATCTTAGAATTATAAATGGAAAGCAAACTTTTATTGATTACGAACAACCGTATTATACCATAGTGTAAAATAAATCGCAAATATAGGTATTCACCTTGTAACACATATAGGAATGTGCTATTATATGCTTTAGGGTAACAGAACTTCTTTTAGCACTAATATAATTAAAAACATAGGGTTATTAAGACTTTATCTTTATAAAATGGTAGGAGGAGATTACGCCTTGGACGAAGGGAAATATACAGATAGCAATGTGTCTGGCACTCTTAAGTTGCTTGGCTTTGACCTTGGTGCTGAGAGCGGTAGAGCAGTTATAGGTAACTTCGATGGGGAGAAACTTTCCCTCAAAGAAGCTCATCGTTTTCCCAATGAGCCTGTTAGATTATGTAATGGTTTTCATTGGGATATACTTAGACTTATACATGAAATAAAGAAGGGTCTTGGAATATGCATACACGAGCATAGTCGGGATATAGCAGGCATGGGTGTAGATACTTGGGGAGTGGACTTTGTACTTCTTGGAAGAGGTGATGAGCTCCTTGGAAATCCTTTTCACTATAGGGACAATCGAACTGATAGTATATTGGAAGAGGCATTTGGGCGGGTTCCTCGAGAAGCTATCTTTAAAAGAACTGGTAATCAGTTCATGAAGTTTAATACCATATTTCAATTGCTCGCTACGAAGCTTCAGAGTCCGTGGTTACTAAAGGAGGCTTCCCACCTTCTTATGATCCCAGATTATCTTAATTTTATACTTTGCGGTAATAAGATTAGCGAGTTCACCATAGCTTCAACGACTCAGGCTTATGATCCATGTAAGAAAGAGTGGGCCTGGAGCCTTTTGGAGGAATTCGAGCTACCTCCTGAGATATTCCCAGATGTAGTAGAGCCTGGAACTGTAATAGGGAAATTGATTCCCTCAATCGCCAAAGAGCTTGGCTGCAAAGAGATTCCAGTAATAGCCCCTGCTGAACACGATACAGGTTCAGCTGTTGCAGCAGTGCCAGCCTTCGGAGGCGAACATGCTTATATAAGTTCAGGCACATGGTCATTGATGGGGATTGAGGTTATGGAGCCACTTATAACCCGAGATACTCTGGAATATAATTTTACAAATGAAGGTGGCGTATGTGGAACCTTTCGTCTTCTTAAGAATATAATGGGGCTCTGGTTGGTTCAAGAGTGCCGTAGAACATGGGCCCGAGAGGGAGAATCATTGAGCTATAATGAGCTCACTTCAATGGCTGAGAAGGCTCCACCTTTCCTTTCTCTAATTAATCCAGATGATGAGGCTTTTTTAAATCCTGAGAAGATGCCAGAAGAAATAGTGAAATTTTGTAGTCGAACTAATCAGCATATCCCATCTAATAAAGGTGAAATAGTCCGATGTATACTTGAGAGCTTAGCGTTACGTTATCGTTGGACCCTTGAGAAGTTAGAGGAGATCTCTGGTAAGAAGTTAACTACAATTCATATTGTAGGCGGAGGCACACGTAATAGACTTCTTTCACAGTTAACTGCAAATGTTACTCGCAGGCCTGTACTTACTGGTCCAGTAGAAGCAACAATCTTAGGGAACATACTTACACAAGCTATGGCCCTAGGAGAACTCACCTCTCTTGATGATATGCGTCAGGTAGTTCGAGCTTCTTTCCCACTTGAACTCTACGAGCCACAGGGTTTTCGAGAGGTTTGGGATGAACTCTACGCTAAATTTATCAAGTTAATAGAAGAATAGGATACCATGGGTCTTCCCCTGTGTCATGCTTTAATAGTTGAGCATATACTATCATAGAAGGGGGGAAGAACTATGGAGTATATTGTTAGGCGTGGCGATACCTTAGGTAATATTGCAGCGCGTTTTGGTGTTACAGTAGCTGATATTTTGAGAGCGAATCCACAAATAAGAGATCCCAACGCTATCAGGGTAGGTCAAAGAATAATAATACCGCGCAGAAGACGTCCACCAGTAACACCACCTAGAGCTGGCCGAAGATACGTTGTTAGATCTGGCGATACGTTAGGCAATATTGCAGCGCGTTTTGGTGTTACAGTGGATGATATCTTAAGAGCGAATCCACAAATAAGAGATGCAAATTTAATCTATCCGGGTATGGTTATAATTATTCCTGGAGCAGTTGTTGGTCCACCTCCTAGACCTACTCCTCCTCCAAGAAGGACACGACCATATATTGTACAGCGTGGTGATACGCTTTCCGCGATAGCACGGAGATTTGGAGTAACGGTATCCGATATTCTGGCCGTAAATCCACAAATAACTGATCCTAACGTCCTCCGTGTAGGGCAGAGGATCTTTATACCTATATCATAGACAGTTTCGGATTTAGTTTAGAGGGAACATTCTATGGATGGCCTCTTCCAGGTGGTCATCCATAGAATATATTACTTTAGGTTATCTTTTTGGAGTTCTTTTGAGATCTCTTTAAGTTTTTCTGTCACGTACCTCTGTTCCAGAATGGACATCCATCCCATTATGCTTGGCATTCCTAGATTTGGGATATCTTCAGAGGCCTGAACTCCCCATGATGGTGATGTTCCTTTGGTCCTTCTTTTTCTGGCCATTGAGATCACCCTTAATTAGATTTCCCGTAGGTTTTAGAATAATACAATATAGGGTATAGAAAATTAAGTAAAGGCGATTATAATATTTATTTTCGATTTGTAGCAGGAATATTAGAAATTACGTCGAAAGTAAAGATAAGATTTGGAGGGGAATTGTGTCTAATGGATCTAAATTCGTCGGAATGTACTTATCTTGAAAAAGATAATAAATCACTACGTTTTTTATTTAAGCTCTTCAGTGTTTTCTTTAGGATCGGAGCGTTTACCTTTGGTGGGGGCTTTGCCATGATACCCATCATTGAAAGAGAAATAGTTGATGAGAATAAATGGATGGATTCAGAAGAGTTTCTTGATATAGTATCAATTACTCAAAGTGCCCCCGGAGCTGTTTCTATCAATACAGCAGTCTTTATAGGCTATAAGTTGGCAGGGATTCCAGGGGCTATTTTCTCTACATTTGGGACAGTAATACCTCCTTTTTTTATAATATTAATTATAGCTAAGTTCTTTTCTCAATTTAAAAGAGTTGAAATAATAGGCTGGATTTTTTCTGGAATAAGACCCGCTGTTGTTGGATTAATCTTAATCGCAGCTAGAACTATTGGTAGGAAGATCTTTTTAGATTATAGGTATATCTCTTTAACTATAGGAGTACTAATTTGCCTTCTTTTTTTTGATATTCATCCAGTTCTCCTCATTTTAATAGGAGGAATAATTGGTGCTTTATTCTTCCGTCCACAATAAAGCTACGTATAATATATATTAGGAGGGGCAATCTTTGAATGTAATTATTCAACTTTTCTGGTCTTTCGTAAAGATCGGCGCTTTTACCTTTGGTGGGGGATATGCTATGGTGCCCCTTATCTCAGAGGAAATAATAGAGATCCACGGATGGCTTACCATGGAGGAATTCGTTGACATTATAGCAATAGCAGAGATGACCCCTGGTCCAATAGCTATAAACTCTGCTACTTTTGTTGGATATAGGATAGCAGGTATTTTAGGAAGTGTTGCCAGTACAATTGGGGTTGTTTTTCCATCCTTTATAATAATCTTAGCAATGGCGCGAATACTAAGAAGGTTTTGGGATTCGCCGTTTATTCAAGGGAGTCTAGTTGGTATTAGATCTGTAGTTTTAGCCCTTATTGTATATGCTGCCTTCTCCATAGGAAAGGTAGCCTTTACTTCCTTGTCTGATGTAGTTGTAGCAGTCATGGTTCTTTTTGCCCTTGCTGTTTTTAAATTACATCCTATAATTACAATAATAGGCGCTGGAGTCTTAGGAGTTTTAAAGGGCATTCTCCATATTTAAACTTTCGTAACTATACGGGCTCTAAATTCATAGTCCACTTGCGAATTTAGAGAGTAAATGTTAAAATACTATTAAGGTCAGTAAGCGCAGAGGAGGAGATATTTTTGAAGAATTACAAAGCAGCACAGCTTAGGAATGTCAGTGTTATCGCCCATGGTGGGGCAGGTAAGACTTCATTAGCTGATGCCATGCTCTATACGGCTGGGATGATTAATCGTTTAGGCCGAGTAGATGCTGGCACAAGTATTATGGATTATGATCCAGAAGAGATAAAGCGGAAAATTTCAATAAATTCATCCCTCGCACCGTGCGAGTGGAAGGAACACAAGGTCAATTTGATTGATACTCCCGGATACTTTGACTTTGTAGGAGAAGTAAAAGGGTCATTAAGAGTTTCAGATGGTGCTTTGGTGGTAGTTTGTGCCGCTTCTGGTGTTGAGGTTGGTACTGTGCAGGTATGGGATTATTCTGAAGAAATGGCCATACCTAAAGTGATTATGGTAAATAAGATGGATAGGGAGAACGCTGATTTTAATAAAACCTTTGAAACTTTAAGAGAAGCCTTTGGCACAAAGGTGGCGCCTATTACTATTCCTATTGGTTCTGAAAGTGATTTTCGTGGCGTTGTAAATCTTGTGACCAATAAGGCATATGTCTATGAAGGGGATGGTAAGACTCCTAAGGAGACAGCTATTCCCCCTGAAATAGAAGAAACTGTTGAAAAGTATAGAGAGATCCTCGTTGAAGCAGTGGCAGAGACGACGGATGAATTAATTGAAAAGTATCTAGAAGGCCAGGAACTTACTCCAGAAGATATACAAATAGGACTGAAAGAAGGTATTCATTCATGTGCAGTCTTTCCAGTCGTTTGTGGGTCAGCTATTAAGAATATAGGAATGGACCTCCTTATGGATGCGTTAGTAGATTTTCTCCCATCTCCATTAGATATTCCGTCAGTAAAAGCCAAGAATTCTAAGACTGAAGAAGAAATATCTATATCTGTTAAAGACGAGGACTTTTCCGCTCTTGTCTTTAAAACCATTTCTGACCCTTATGTGGGGAAACTTTCATTATTTAGGGTTTATTCAGGTTCTTTGAAATCTGATTCCAATGTCTTAAATTCTACTAAAGGTTCCAATGAGAGAGTTGGACAACTTTTCCTAATGAATGGCAAAGAGCAGATGCCAATAAGTCAAGTAAATGCAGGAGATATAGTGGCAGTAGCTAAATTTCAAAGTACAGATACAGGTGACACGCTCTGTTGTAAAGAAAAGCCTGTAATCTTTGAGCCAATAACATTCCCAACTCCTGTTCTAACTATGGCAGCAGCACCTAAGTCAAAGGGAGATGAAGATAAGATAAATGTAGGATTAACAAGGCTTATGGAAGAAGATCCTACATTCAAGGTAGAGAAGAATGCTACAACAGGTCAGCTCCTTGTATCAGGTATGGGAGAGCTTCATTTAGAAGTTATCGGAAGTAGATTGAATAAAAAATTTGGGGCTGAGATGGTCCTAAGTGATCCTAAGATCCCTTATACTGAAACAATTCGCGGAACTGTGGAGGTGGAGGGGAAACATAAGAAGCAGAGCGGTGGTAGAGGTCAGTATGGACATGTATGGTTGAAACTTGAACCCTTAGCTGATGGCGATTTTGAGTTTGTCGATGCTATTGTGGGCGGAGTGGTTCCACGCCAATATATACCAGCAGTGGAGAAGGGTGTTAGAGAAGCCATGGTCCAAGGTGTGCTGGCTGGTTATCCTGTTGTTGGAGTCAAAGTTACTCTCTATGATGGATCATATCATAGCGTAGACTCTTCAGAAATGGCTTTTAAGATAGCGGGTTCTATGGCCTTTAAGAAAGCGATGCAGGATGCCAAGCCTGTAATGTTTGAACCCATTATGTATGTAGAAGTTACAGTCCCAGAAGAATATATGGGCGATATAATCGGGGATTTGAATAAAAAGCGCGGAAAAATACTTGGTATGGAGCCAGAAGGTACAACACAAAAGATCACAGCTACTGTTCCCATGTCAGAGATGCTAAAGTATGCTATAGATCTTAGAGCCATGACACAGGGACGAGGTACCTATGTTATGAGATTTGAGAAGTATGAAGAAGTACCTGGTAATATTAGCGAACAGGTAATAGAAGCAGCGAGAGCTGCTAAAGAAGAGGAATAGAGGCAACCTTATTTTTCATATAAAAAAGGAAACTCCTCTATGCGCTATTCGGAACAGATTGTACTTAGAGGCCGACTTAAGAAGTAAAGGGGTCGGCCTTATCTTTTATAACTAAAAAATTAAAATAAAGAAGAAATTCGATTTTTAGCAGGAAAGTAAGTTAATACGTAGAATCTATAAAAGAAACTAATGGGAGTTAACTAACGTGAAGTATTTACTTGCTTTAAATAAGATTCCTGGGTTGGGCAGTAGGCGACTTATGTCTTTAATTGAGAATGTAGGTTCCGCGAGGCGTATCTGGGGAGCATCAGTTAAAGAGTTAATAGCAGCTCCCTCTATAAGTAAGAAATTGGCCATAGATATAGTTAATGCTCGTTCTATTGTTGATCCAGATGAAGAATTAAAAAAGATCTCTGAGTTAGGGATTGATCTCATAACTATTTGGGATGATGATTATCCATACAATCTTAAGAATATATACGATCCACCTGTAGTCTTATATGTCAAGGGAAGTTTACTACCAGCAGATAATAACTCCATTTCAATAGTGGGTTCGAGGAGGGCTTCGTCTTATGGCCGACGAGTTGCTAAGAGATTATCTTTCGACATAGCTAAGTATGGAATTACAGTAGTAAGTGGTCTAGCTAGGGGGATAGATACTGAGGCACATCGTGGTGCTCTTGAAAGCGGGGGGAGAACCATTGCGGTAGTAGGTTCTGGCCTAGATGTGATTTATCCTCCGGAAAATCATGGACTCTTTGAAAAAATTAGCCGTTCAGGAGCAGTAATAAGTGAATTCGCTTTGGGCACTCCTCCAGAAGCTAGAAACTTTCCAGCTAGAAATAGGATCGTAAGTGGTTTTTCTAAAGGTACAGTTGTAGTTGAAGCTAGTGAAAAAAGTGGTTCGTTGATAACTGCAAATTTTGCTTTAGAACAGGGCAGAGAGGTTTTTGCAGTGCCTGGCGATATTTACAGATGGGGGAGTAAAGGAAGTAATCGTCTTATAAAAGAGGGGGCAAAGCTCGTTGAGTCCGTCCATGACATTCTTGAAGAAGTTATTTTCTCATAGATGAAGGGCTAAACTATTATAGGGGGTGAATGGTTTTGGATAAACGAGTGTTAGAAGTAATCAATTACATTTCCGTCAACTTTCTAAAGAAAGTTAATGATAAGTCTTCAGAGAGATTTGATAGCGAAGAGCTTATTGAAAGTTTAATGAAGATGGGATATAAATTATTCGAAATAAACCAGGCATTTGAATTGATATTTTCGCTACCGGATATAATAACCCCCGAAGAAGTTCAAGGAGAAATTCATGATGATTATAAAGCGACAAGAGTCTTAAGTTATGAAGAGAAATTTAAACTTACCCTAGATGCTCAGGGCTTTCTCTTTCGCTCACGAGAGCTTGGGCTCATCACGGATGAAGAATTTGAAGAAATACTTATTTGTGTTTTACGAAGCGATTTTAGAGAGGTGGGCCTGGGTGAACTAAAGTGGATAGTAAATAGGATTATTAGTGATTCAGAACGTCTTATGATGATAAATTCCACATCGGGTATGAATAAAAGTATCATTTTAAACTAAAAAGAATGAGCTCTAATTATAATATGGAGGGAAATTTTATGGCAAATTCTCTGGTGATCGTGGAATCGCCAGCTAAAGCCAAGACTATAGGAAAGTTTCTAGGAAAGGGATATCGTGTAAAGGCTTCCTTGGGACATGTTCGTGATCTGCCAAAGAGTCAACTAGGAGTAGATATTGAGAATAATTTTACGCCTAAATACATAACTATTCGAGGAAAGGGAGAAATCCTTAAAGAACTTAGGGCTGCTGTTAAAAAGGCAGATAATGTATATCTGGCCGCTGACCCTGATAGAGAAGGAGAGGCTATTTGCTGGCATCTTGCTCAGAGCCTTGGTATACCTAAAGAATCAACAAGAATAGAATTTAATGAGATCACTAAAGACGCCATTCGTTCGGCTGTGAAACGCCCGAGGGATATAGATATGTCAAGGGTCGATGCACAACAGGCCCGAAGGATTCTGGATAGATTAGTTGGGTATAATCTTAGCCCACTTCTTTGGCAAAAGGTAAACAAGAAAGGGCTAAGTGCTGGAAGAGTGCAGACGGTAGCTCTACGGTTAATATGTAAAAGACAGCGTGAGATCGATGCTTTTGAACCAGAAGAGTATTGGTCTATTACAGCGACTCTTTCCAAAGGTACCAAGAAGACAACTTTTGACGCTGAGCTTATACGCGTAAAGAATAAGAAGATTAAGATAAGCAATGAGGCTCAAGCAAAGGAAATATCGGAGAACTTAAAAGGTCTAGATTTTATCGTCTCTAATGTGGTAGAGAAGGAACGCAAGCGTACACCGGCTCCTCCTTTTACCACCAGTACCCTCCAACAAGAAGCCTCAAGGAAACTTGGCTTTACAGCACGTAAAACTATGTCTATAGCTCAACAACTGTATGAAGGATTAGACATAGGTGCTGATGGTACTGTGGGTCTCGTTACATATATACGTACAGATTCTACGCGTGTGGCTCAGGAAGCTCAATTAGCGGCTGCTGAGTATATAGGAGAGAAATATGGTAAGGGATTTGTCCCGAATAGGCCTCCTGTATATAAGAAAAAGGGTAGCGTTCAGGACGCTCATGAAGCTATTCGTCCGACTTCTGTTATACGTGAACCCGATATGCTCAAGTCTCATTTAAAGAGAGATCAATATAGACTTTATAAACTAATATGGGAACGATATGTAGCTAGTCAGATGAAACCCGCTATTTTAGATACAGTAACCATTGATGTAGGGGCTGATGATTATCTCTTTAGGGCAACAGGATCCATAATGAAATTTCCAGGCTTTACGATAGTTTATACAGAGGGCCGAGATGACGAAGGTGAAGAAAAAGAGAAGAGTTTACCCCAAGTAAAGAAGGATGAGAAACTTATAGCAACCAAGTTAGTACCAGGTCAACACTTTACTAAACCTCCATCCCCTTATACTGAAGCCATGCTCGTAAAGACCATGGAGGAGAATGGGGTTGGACGTCCCAGCACCTATGCTCCTACAATAGATACTATTTTACGCAGAGGATATGTAGTATTAGAAAAAAAACGCCTGGTGCCAACGGAACTCGGTTTCGTAGTCTCTGATCTGCTTACCCAACACTTTCCAGATATAGTGGATGCAGAATTCACAGCAAAGATGGAAAGTGAACTTGATAAGATAGAGATGGAGTCAGCTAATTGGGTTGACGTGATTTCGGAATTCTATTCTTCATTTGCTCCGACTTTAGAGAAGGCTCGCGAGGAGATGGAGGAGGTTACAATACCTGAAGAAACTAGCGATGTCATTTGTGAAAAATGCGGACGAAATATGGTTGTAAAGATGGGACGATACGGAAAATTTTTAGCATGTCCAGGTTTCCCAGAGTGTAGAAATACAAAGCCTATACTTCGTGAAGTAGGGGTAGAATGTCCTTTGTGTGGTGGAAGTGTAGTTCAGCGTAGGAGTCGAAGAGGAAGGATATTTTACGGATGTACAAATTATCCTGAATGTACCTTTACCACCTGGGATGAGCCTATAAAGGAGAAATGTCCTAAGTGTGGTGCTTTCCTTGTTCGTAGTAAGGGACGAGGAGGAAAAGACGTAGGATTAAAATGTGTATCTGAAGGGTGTGATTACCGGGCAGAGCCTCCCGGCAAAAAATGAAGCTGCTGGATTTTATTGAGGAATTCATGGGCCACTTAAGAGTAGAAAGAAATCTTTCTCCTAATACAATAGAAGGTTACTCTTCAGACCTTCAGGGATTTCTCGACTTTTTAGGTGACGAAGAGAAGAGGGTAGAGGAGATAGATTATCTAGTGATAAGGGGATACTTAGCTTACTTAGCACGTGCTCAGTATAGTAGAAGAAGTATAGCAAGGAAGCTATCTTCACTACGCACTTTCTTTAGCTTCCTCTGCCAAAAAGGGATTTTAGAGGTCAATCCAGCACAAAGTGTATCTACCCCTAAGCAACCCAGGGCTTTACCGGAGTTTTTACATATTGACGAGATAGAGTCTTTGATAGAGAGTGCATCATCGCCAGATCCTTTAGGTCTAAGAGATAGAGCCATCTTTGAGCTCTTATATGCTACTGGTATCCGTGTAGGTGAGCTGGTCGGGTTAGATATAAAAGACCTTGATTATGGGTTTAAATATATAAAAGTCATGGGTAAGGGGCGTAAAGAACGTGTGGTACCTGTAGGCGAGAAGGCACTTGATGCTTTACAGAATTATCTTGAGAATGGAAGACCTCTACTTGATAAAGGATCTGCTACTGATGCTATGTTTTTAAATAAATTTGGTACTCGACTCACAGATCGTAGTGTTCGACGAATTATAGATAAATATATTCGTATAATATCTATTAATAAAAAGGTGACACCTCACGTTTTTCGGCATACTTTTGCTACTCATTTACTTGAAGGAGGAGCTGATCTTCGAGCAGTTCAAGAGCTTCTAGGTCATGTAGATGTCTCTACTACTCAAATATATACACATGTGACAAAAGAGAGATTAAAGAAGATCTATGATAAGGCTCATCCACGCGCATAGGAGGGAGAAAGATGTCACAATCCTTTGATGCAACAACCATAGTCGCTGTTAAGCGAGATGGAAAGGTTGCTATGGCCGGCGATGGCCAGGTGACTTCGGGGCATACGATAATGAAACATAACGCTAAGAAAGTTCGGTATCTTTATGGAGGGACTATCCTTGCTGGGTTTGCAGGTGCTGCAGCTGATGCATTTACCCTATTTGAAAAGTTTGAGGCTAAATTAGAAAGCTATAGGGGTAATCTAAAGCGAGCTGCAGTGGAGTTAGCGAAGGACTGGCGAATGGATAGGGTCCTAAGACGTTTAGAAGCACTTCTTATCGTAGCTAATAGAGAAGAGCTCTTAGTTATATCTGGCAATGGTGATGTCATTGAGCCAGATGATGATGTTATCGCGATTGGGTCAGGAGGGCCATATGCCTTAGCTGCTGCTAAAGCCATGGCGAAATATTCTGAGCTCTCTGCTAAGGAAATAGCATATGAAGCCATTAAGATCGCTTCCACCATATGCATCTATACTAATGATAACATCACCATTGAAGAACTAACATGATAATGAAAGGAGGTGCAAAGCCTGGTTTTTATACTTTATAAAACCAGCGCAAATGAGTTTGGAAGAAAATCTAACCCCTAGACGCATTGTTGAGGAACTAGATAAATATATAATCGGTCAGGCTAAGGCAAAGAAAGCAGTAGCTATAGCCTTGCGGAATCGTTATCGAAGAATGAAACTTTCAGAAGAAATGAGAGATGAGGTTTTACCTAAGAATATACTTATGATAGGTCCCACTGGAGTAGGAAAGACTGAGATAGCCCGGCGCCTTGCTAAACTTGTGGGCTCTCCCTTTGTCAAAGTAGAGGCTACGAAATTTACTGAGGTGGGTTATGTAGGCCGTGATGTAGAGTCTATGGCAAGAGATCTAGTTGAAACAGCAATTCGTATGGTAAGAGCTGAAAGAATGGAAGCTGTTCAAGAGAAGGCCGAAAGTATGGTCAATGATCGACTCCTTGATATCTTGGTCCCTTTACCCAAAGAAGGAAACTTTTCTAATCCACTCAGTGTTTTCTTTGGTGGAATGGGTGGTACACGTTCTGTAGAGGATGAGTCTCAAAGGGAGAAGGAGAAGAAGAATAGACGAGAAAGGGAGATTCTCGCTCAAAGATTAGCAAATGGCGAATTGGAAGATGAGACGATAGAGATAGAGGTAGACGATAATGCCCTTCCAATGTTAGAGCTATTTCCCGGTGCAGGTATAGAAGAGATGGGGATTAATCTGCAGGATATCTTCGGAAATGTATTGCCGAAGAAAAAGAAGAAACGGAAGGTAACAATAGCAGCAGCACGAAATATATTAGCTCAACAAGAAGCGGAAAAACTAATTGATATGGATGATGCTATCAATGAAGCTATTCGTCGTGCAGAGGAATCAGGTATAATCTTTGTAGATGAAATGGATAAGATCGCGAGCAAAGAAACGAGTGCTGGTCCTGATGTTTCACGGGAAGGTGTCCAGCGAGATATACTTCCACTCGTTGAAGGTTCCACAGTAATGACTAAGTATGGTCCTATAAAGACTGATCATATACTTTTTATTGCAGCAGGCGCGTTTCATGTATGTAAGCCTTCTGATCTTATTCCAGAACTTCAGGGAAGGTTCCCAATACGTGTAGAACTCAACAGTTTGAGTAAGGAAGATTTTAAGAGGATCCTGACTGAACCTCGAAATGCTCTAATTAAGCAATATAAGGCTTTGTTATCAACTGAAGGAGTGAATTTAGAGTTCTCTGCTGATGCCATTGAGGAGATCGCTGAAATAGCGTACCAGGTTAATGAAGGAACAGAGAACATCGGAGCAAGGAGATTATACACCATATTGGAGAAGGTATTGGAGGAACTATCTTTTGAAGCCCCTAATATCGTAGATACTGATGTCGCTATAGATCGTGAATATGTTCGAAAAAGACTAGAGCGAGTGTCCAGAGATCAGGATCTAAGCCGTTATATATTATAGAATTTTTTAGGTGAGGGGGCATCTGCCCCTTCACCATGATGGAAATAGGAATGGGAATATACTTCGCGTTTTCTTTACATGAACGTCACAATATTGAGTAGGTTTTTCAGTACCGTTTTTTTTGGGTAATCCCTGCTCGTCTACTTCAATCCCACTATCCCGTTGATATCTTTTGATAATAACAGCATCTTCAGGACAATTTTCATTAGCTAAGGCATTTGAGGTTGTACATATTTTCACTTCTATGATTTGTTTATGGATTTCGCATATGCCTTTAGGTTCTGTGCCTTTAACAAAGAGGTCTTCTTTTATAGTTGAACAGTATTCATTTGGAATTAAACCAGAGTCTTGACATACTTTTCTGCGAACCAAGTTCTTTGGCATAGGAAAGTCCACTATGGGTTTATCTTTTAATGCAGCAGACATAAATCTACTCCATATTTGCGCGGTCTCACCGCTACCTATTCTGGTATTTCCAAATTCCATTGGCTGGTTTTGACTATTATTCCCCAACCATACTACAGAAAGTAAGTCTGGGGTATATCCTACGAACCATGCATTTGTAAAATCATTAGATGTCCCTGTCTTCCCAGCTTCATTTCTATTAATCTTTGCTCTTCTGCCTGTTCCTGTTCTAATGACATCTTTTAACATATCCGTTATAATATAGGTAGTTTCCTCAGAAAAGACTATGGTCCTGCGTGGTTGTTTCTCCTCTAAGATCATTCCATTTTCATCTACTACTTTTAAGATCCCTATTGGTTCTATCTTGACTCCTTGGTTTGCGAAGGCTGAGTATGCTGCAGCCAATTGTATAGGTGAGATGCCTCGCGTGAGTCCACCAAGTCCTAAAGAGGCCAAATTTCTGTCATTTGCAGTACCTGTCTCTACTAATGTAGATATCCCAAGGTTTTTTATTGTCTTTAGAGCTATATCAATACCTAAAGAATCTAAGAGCTTTACTGAAGGGACATTTATAGAATTTATTAAAGCTTCTCGCAAGGTAACAGGTCCTCTAAAAGTCCCATCATAATTCGAAGGACTCCATGGAGCTGATGAGGAAAGAGATGTGCTGTATTGGACTGGCGAGTCATCGATGATAGTTGCCGTAGTAAATCGGCGCGTTTCTATAGCAGCTGCATAATATAATGGTTTTATTGTTGAGCCCGGTTGACGTAACGCCTTTGTAGCTCGATTAAAGTGATCATCTCCTCCACGTCCCCCTACCATAGCACGGATATATCCTGTGTTTGGTTCTATAGCTATAAGTGCTCCCTGGGGTTCATTATTAGAATTTACTGGAAGTGTCGCAAAGAGTTCTCTTTCAGCTATCTCTTGCATATTTAGATCTAAAGTAGTATATATCTTTAATCCTCCTCTATAGAGGAGAGACTCTCCGTATTTCTCTATTAATTCTTCTTTTATGTAACTGACAAAGTACGAAGCTTTAGTTGTGGGTCGTTTTAACTCAATAACCTTTATGGGCTGACTCTTGGCAGCTTTAGCCTCTTGCTCAGAGATATAACCGTAACGCACCATATTATCTAAGACCAAGTCGCGTCGAGCTTTTGCCATACCTGGTTTATCATAAGGTGAGTACCGGCCAGGGCTTCGTATAATACCGACAATAAGGGCAGATTCAGCTAAATCTAGCTCCCATACATGTTTACCAAAGTAGGCTTGAGAGGCTGCTTCTATACCATTAGCATTTGGTCCAAAGTATATCTCATTGAGATATAATTCTAAGATTTCACGTTTTGTGTACTTGCGTTCAAGCTGTATAGCAAGGACAGCATCCTGAATCTTTCTCCAAAGAGTACGATCTGCTGTTAGGAAAGCGCATTTGGCTAGTTGCTGAGTTATAGTACTACCACCTTGAATTATATCGCCGTGGCGAATATCTATCCAGAGGGCTCTTAATATAGCACGAAGATCTACGCCATAGTGATCGTAGAAACGATTGTCCTCTGTAGCCACTAGGGCATCTAGAACGTATTGGGGGATCTGTGATATAGAAACGGGTATTCTATTTTCTGCATAGAGCCTTGTTATAATAGTTCCATTCGCATCATATATGAACGTGGTTAGACTAGGACGATATTCTAACTGATCTAAACGTTCGGTATTGGTTACAACAGCGAGAATCATTCCAGCGGTGCCACCAACTAAGATGCTCATAATTATAATCATAAAGATCGTTATAAAACGTAATCTATTTTTTTTATTGCGTTTTTTACCGCGTCTAGCCATAAAACAAAATCATCCTCCTTCTAATGTATATTATAGCACAATCTAATATAGGTAGGTAGTACAATTTTTATATTCATTCGTTATTCTATGCACCTTACATCAATTTGAAGCATATCATATTATGGGGGTGTTTAACTTGGTACGCAAAAAACAAAAAACAAAGGGAACGCTATGGCTTAGAACTTTAAGGATAACACCTAAGATTACCATTGGGATGATGGTGGCTACTATAATCTTTCTAGTATTCGGACTTGCTTTGAGCATTTTCATAATAATAGATCAACGTCTTAAGCCCACTCTACTTCAAATTGCTGAGGCAAAGGCAAACCAGATCGCCACCCAAGCAGCAAATCGTGCAGTAAATGAAAAGATCGCTCAAAGCATACGATTTGAAGATCTCGTTCATATTATACAGGATAATTCGGGACGCCCTGTTTTTGTTCAACATAATACAGGAGAGATAAATAGGCTCCTCTCTGAAGTCGCATTAGAAGTGCAAAACGCTCTAATACTTACAGATAAGTTTCCAGTAAAGATACCCATTGGTCAGATCTTTGGGAGCCAGTTATTGGCTACGTGGGGACCCCAGCTATCAATAAATCTAGTACCTGTGGGGACTATTGAAACGTCTGTTCTTGATAAGGTAGAATCAGTAGGTATAAATGTAAATCGTTATAGATTATATGCTTCATTGACTACACGTGTAAAGATAGTTGTTCCATTAATAAGCGCTCATATGAGCGTAACTACCCAGGTGGTTCTCACTGATTTCTTGGTGGTAGGCGATGTACCACAAGTCTATATGGATGTTAATCCTAAGACACTAAAAGGTATATTCGAGATGGAATGAAAGAATAATATAATAGAATATCGAGTATATTCGGAAAAAGATGAGATTTCGAAACATAAAGGAGATTCTTAAAGGTATACATAGGATTATAGTCATTGCATAATATAATAATTAATGGTATAGTAAAACACGTTAGTCAGCCCAATGACTAAGCAAAAAGTTCTCTAAAAAATATGTAATTAAGTGCTTGACGAGAACTACTATTATATGTTATAATAAGCATTGCTAACACGAAATAAGTTGTTCCTTGAAAACTGAACAGCAGTAAAGAGTCTAGTGTAAGATTTAGCGGTGAAAGAGCTAAGAAGCTCTGACACCCCTGTACTAAAAGTAATTGAGCAGATCAAACTCTGAGAAGAGTTTAAATATTCTACGGAGAGTTTGATCCTGGCTCA
>DIRN01000016.1:34720-34936 GCA_002426645.1 Firmicutes bacterium UBA5435
GCGGACGGGTGAGTAACGCGTGGGTAATCTACCCTAGAGCCTGGGATAACACCGTGAAAGCGGTGCTAATACCGGATACTATTATATACCCCAGAGGGTATATAAAGAAAGCCATATGGCACTTTAGGATGAGCCCGCGTTCCATTAGCTAGTTGGTGAGGTAAAAGCTCACCAAGGCGACGATGGATAGCCGGCCTGAGAGGGTGACCGGCCACA
>DIRN01000016.1:35155-35471 GCA_002426645.1 Firmicutes bacterium UBA5435
CTACGGGAGGCAGCAGTAGGGAATTTTGCGCAATGGGGGGAACCCTGACGCAGCGACGCCGCGTGAGTGAAGAAGGCTTTCGGGTCGTAAAGCTCTGTCCATGGGGACGAAACAAGACGGTACCCGTGGAGGAAGCCCCGGCTAACTACGTGCCAGCAGCCGCGGTAAGACGTAGGGGGCGAGCGTTGTCCGGAATTACTGGGCGTAAAGGGCGCGTAGGCGGGTATTTAAGTCAGGTGTGAAAACTCCGAGCTCAACTTGGAGATTGCACTTGAAACTGGGTATCTTGAGGGCAGGAGAGGAAAGTGGAATTCCT
>DIRN01000016.1:35552-35700 GCA_002426645.1 Firmicutes bacterium UBA5435
GGGCGTAAAGGGCGCGTAGGCGGCAAGGCAAGTTAGGTGTGAAAACTCAGAGCTTAACTCCGAGATTGCATCTAAAACTGCCTAGCTTGAGTGCATTAGAGGAGAGCGGAATTCCAAGTGTACCGGTGAAATGCGTAGATATTAGGAA
>DIRN01000112.1:0-146 GCA_002426645.1 Firmicutes bacterium UBA5435
ATTTAATAGCTCGCCTGGAAGGAACTAGTGGTTTTACGGCGTATTATTTATATAACGGGCATGGTGATGTTACAGGGTTAGTTGATATAGATGGTGTACTTATAGGGTCTTTTGACTATGATGCGTTTGGGGATATACTAGAAGAG
>DIRN01000112.1:348-4233 GCA_002426645.1 Firmicutes bacterium UBA5435
GGATAGGTGAGACTCCGTTTAAGTTTGCTGGAGAGTACCTTGACAGAGAGACAGGGCTATACCTTATGGGAGCTAGGTATTATGCCTCTGGGATGGGGAGATGGATAACGGAGGATCCTTTGCCTAAGTGGTTAGCGTTAGGTGGGACACTAGATACTATCTATCCTGGGGGGAAAGTGTTAACTAGAGTTAAAGATGTTAAGGATACATTTGGATTTATAGGTGTTCAGTTTTATGATCAGGAGTTACGTAGAGCCGTCTTTCAAAGACCGCTTGTCAGTGACTTGCATCGGTATTTTTATGCTTATAACAACCCACTTATTTTTGTTGATCCAGATGGAATGAAGAACAGATATAAAACAATATCTATAAATGAACAGGATGACAGTTGGATCATATGGTCAAAAACGAAAAGTTACAAGTTTTTTGAAAATGCCTTGTGCTGGGTGCCATTTGGAAAGACGTTTCTATATCTTAACCATGCGGCAGAACCTGGTGAGACTACGTGGAAAGATGTCGGGGTAATCTTTGTTATAGATGCGGCGACATTAGCGGGAAATGTTGCTATTAAGGTAACGGGTTTAGATAACCTTCTTGTCATTAAAGATTTAGACTATGCCGAAAAGTTAGTGTCTTTAATAACTGGCATAGTAGACTCTTTAAGCGATAAAGAGAAAGACGCAATAGGATTAAGAATGATACAATATCTATGGTCGGCAAGGGGAGAACATTCGTTATCTAAGTTTGATGGGCAATTAGGCGAGTTCGATAACTATAGAGAGGAATTACGATTGTATGGAGTTACAGAAGACGAACTAAGGCAAACTTTTATTTGCGTTGATGCTTTCCTATCGGAGAGAAAAGTGTTAGATAGTGTTATAATAGAAGCATTTGAATATGCACTAGAGACTCTATAAATAGGAGATTAATAAAATAAGGGGAGTAATATAGTGGAGAAAGAAGTTGTTACTGTAAATATTGTGATATATACTTTGATGTTGCTTACAGGTGCTATTATCTCAGGTGCAATATGGGGAGAAATAAATGGTGGTGGATGGAAGAGAGGAATTATTGTATCAATAATAACGGGAGTTATATTATCTGTTATTATGTGGTTAAAAGGGAGTATTGTATTTCTATAAGGTTCACCACGGATAAGTGTGATCTAGGCGTATACTTCTCAAAAGGCCGATGGATTGAAATACCATAGGCTTTATGGAGAACAATAGATTGCGGTCCAGTTGTTAGGCGAACTATTTGAACTCTAGCATTAGCTCTACTATAATAGGATATTATATATCCGCTATAAAAGAGAGAAAGTATGATGAAGAGATTAGATCAAATGTTAGATCAGATCCATAGTTTGAAAGAATCCAATCAAACGCCATAAGCAAAAATTGAGCATAGCAAAATAAGCCCACTGTAGCAGCTGGCCTGGAAAAAGTGTATATTAAGTGAAGTATCAAATGTTCACACATTTATCGGAGATTTGATAGTCTAGAGTTTCTAGGTATCGTAATGCCATGTCTTCCGTGATCTGAGGTGCATAAGTTGTTTTTGGTTTAGACTCAATATTGTATAACTTTTCGTTAAATGGTTCATCTTTATCTAACATATGGTAAATACAAACAAGTAACTTATACTGACAAAGGTAAGGAATTAACATTTGCAGATAGGTGTATTAATTAAAACTAACGGCTTTTACTCAACCAATGGTATAAACTCAAATCACCTACTGGACAAGCGAGCCATGGTAGTGTATAATACTTCTTGGAAGTATATTCCGAGAGGAGAATGCAAATGCGTTTCAATTTCGTATTTACTGAAGAGATCATTGAACAATTAAGATATGAAAGATATCATCATCCTCATCCACTTGTGCAAAGAAAAATGGAAGCATTACTATTAAAATCAGAAGGGCTTTCCCATAAGCAGATTGGTCAGATAGTTGGTGTAAGTCAAGCGACGTTAAGAACTTATTTTGATCAATATCAAAGAGGAGGAATTGAAGAGCTAAAAAAGCTAAATTTTTATCGTCCGAAAAGTGAATTAGAAGAACATGATAGCACAATTGAAGAAGAATTCAAGAACAAGCCTCCTGCTACTCTCAAGGAAGCTGCTGCTAGAATCAAAGAATTAACTGGTATTGAACGTAGCACAGTACAGATAGGTAAATACTTAAAAAAAAGGGTTTATTCAACGTAAAGCGGCGCCAATACCAGCAAAAGCTGACACAGAAAAGCAGAAGCTATTTTTGGATCAAGAGTTAAATCCCCGAATAGAAGAGGCTAAGCAGGGGAAACGTCAGTTACTGTTTGTTGATGCAAGTCATTTCGTAATGATGGCTTTTTTAGGGTATTTATGGAGTATAACTAGGGTATTTGTTAAATCTCCTTCGGGAAGACAGCGATATAATGTACTAGGTGCGTTCAACGCCATTACACATGAATTAATCACAGTCACCAACACCATATATATCAACGCACAGTCGGTAATAGAATTAATGCGAAAGCTCCGCGAAAAATATACCAGTTCTCCCATTACGTTGGTGTTGGACAATGCTAGCTATCAAAGATGTAATGCGATAATGGATTTTTCAAAAGAAGTGGATATTGAACTTTTGTTTCTGCCACCGTACTCACCAAATCTCAATTTAATTGAAAGGCTTTGGAAATACATAAAGAAAGAATGCCTCTATAATAAATACTATGAAAAGTTTGCTGATTTTAAATCTTTTATACTTGGTAAGGATAAAATCAATTCAATTTGTGGTATGTAGGGTTGAACTAATTTTAAAACAACGGATTCAATTTTGGCGATGTGTTCCTCAATACTTTCCATATGGTCAAGGCACACGAGCATTTTATCGGCTTGTGACTCCATCAAATGGCCCTGAATAGATTTTGCAATGGTGTCTGTTTTGTTTCTCATCTTTCTATGTAGCATCGGTGTAACGTCGAAATCCATATCATCTGGATGAACAAGGATGTGCTGAATTATTTGTGCTGTATAGTGACATATAGGAGTTGTAACATTAGAGAGATCACCTTACACTAGAGGTAGTCCCCCTACCCCCTAGGGGGTAGGGGCGAAAATCCGGTTTGCACTCTATCCTTTTACTCCTAAAACAAGGAGGAAACACAATGGGTAGAAGGAAAAAGCGATACAGTAAGGAGTTTAAATTAAAGATACTTAAAGAACTGGAAGAATCGAAGCAATCCATATCTAATATTTGTGAGAAACATGGTGTCTCCCGTTCAACGGTCTATTCATGGAAGAATAGGTACAGTAAAAAGGGTAAAGAAGGGCTGGCTAACCCTTTTCGGGGCTCAGGTAAACTCAAAGAATATTTAGAACGCTTTGAAGATATCTTTTAAGTAAAGCTACTGTCAACAAGATATTACGTAAGTTTTGGTTTAAACCATCAGACGAGATAATACAAGCGGAAGCAGAAACGGAATGGCAAAGGTTCTGTAGAGCTCATCCTAATGAGCTATGGCAGATAGACCTTATGACTTTTTATATTCGTAATGTGCATAGAATTTGGCTTATTACAGCATTAGATGACCATTCGCGGTTTATAGTAAACTATGCGCTAGTGAAAAGTCCTACTGCTGATGCTGTCTTAGAGGTCCTTAAAGGGGCCATGGCCAAACATGGTCTTCCCATAGAGGGGCTCAGTTTACTGCCTGGAATGGTGTTACCAGGTTCGAAAAGCATCATACAAAGCAAGAGCCCATCACCCCCAAACGTGCGGAAAGATTGAGGCTTCTCACAGGAACATTCAAAGAGAATTGATAAACGTAGAAATTTTTCGTTCAATGGAGGAAGCGTGTGAATCTATCGGCAGGTATATAGAACATGGATCGGCTATACTAATTAGGA
>DIRN01000101.1 GCA_002426645.1 Firmicutes bacterium UBA5435
ACAAAAGCTCTCTATACTGTACACATAAGAAGTACAGCTGCTATAGTATAATAACGAAAACTCCACTTGATTATTTCCAGAATAGTAAGTAGTACAAAACCTATAAAAGCCACAATCCTGATAATACTTCTTATCTTTTCTTGATTAGATTTTGTAATAATGCATGGAATTGCAAAGGCAATTTCAACAATAACCGCCATTAAAAATATATAAATGCCCATTCTTTACCTCTTCTTTGTTTTAGAATATAAATAATGCTACTCCACAAAATATCCTTTACATAATTATAACATTAAAGTCAAGTCCATTTTTGTCTATAAAACCATTTGAGACTTCAACGCTTTTCGCTAGCCCAGTTGCTTATTGCTAATCAGCAACAGTTCCCACTAAATTGGTTCTTTCTTAAGAAAGCGAAGAACACAAGTAAGATTACTAGAGCATCTCCGTTATCTAAATAAAAGCTTGGCACCAGAGAGTTTAATGATGCCAAGCTCTTTTTAATCTGAGTTCTGTAAAAGACACCTTAATCTATCTTACGTACCTTGACACAGCACACTCCTTTATCAGCATCAATAATATCTAGATTATAGATAAAACCGTACTTTTCTATAACCCTCTTATAAAGGGTATCACAGTGATAACAATAAGAAGAACACTTCTTGATCCCGCTCTCATTAATGCGTTTTACTGATGGACATTCATCCATCTCTATTCGGAACTCCTTATCATCAGCATATATTCTGGCGTTAGCTACTTCTTCCGTAAGAGTGTGACCCCAGTATTCCTCCATGCCTTTTATACCCTTTGTCCTAACTAGTTCATCTAGGTTAAAAAGGAATTCGTCTGAGATCCTAGTCCAGAAATCCTCTAGTCCCTCTCTTCCTCCTCGTTCTTCTATATATTTAAAGAGTTCATTATATGCTAGAATGAATTCAGTACATGATATCATGAAAGCTTCTCTCCTTTCATAACTCTACTTCCAGAAACGTTGAATGCATGTGCCTTTCTCTTGATTATAATCGCAAGAGGAATGATACCCAGCTATTCGGCAGAGCTCTTCGTTAACGAGTTTGGTATGTTCACAGAAATTTTCTGCTATCTTATACCCTCTCTTCTTCATATGGGCAATAGCTGGACACTCTTTTACCTCTAGGACTAGGACAGGACCTTCATAATAAAGAGCGAAGTCGCCTTCTTCTAAGGTAAATATATTATTCCAATGTTCTTCTATAGCTTTAAGCCCAGATTCTTTAATCTTTTCAGATAAAGAAGAGTAAACGTTCCTCGCTACTTCTTTGCAGTACTCTTGGAAACCTTCAACACCATACTTTTCAGTAACGTATGAGAATCCACAACTTAATGAGCCATGAAAATCTTTGTGCAGATACTTCATGTTATCCACTCCTCTACAATCTGTAATCGCTTATGAGTATTCTTAATTATCTATTACTGTCAGAAGGAAGGACAATATAACCCTTTCTTTCTTGAAATTCTTTAGCTGTTAGAACAACATCCATGGTCTTTTTCCCTTCTTCAATACTCGTAGGTAAGGTATCTTTACCTTCTAATGCATTAATAAAATTGTTTGATTGAGCGATAAAAGGATCGTCACGAGTATATTGGGCTGAGACTACCTCCTCCCATATGTTATCATCGCTTCTACAGAGTGTTATACGATGTGTTTCCCCTTCAATTGTATATCTTAAATTTCCTGTGGTACCAATGAGTTCAAATTCACTTATATTAGGCTTCTGGAATTGATTCAAAAAAATCTCTACTAGGGCATTCTCTTCTGTAAATCGCATTAAAATAATGGAAGTATCCTCCGCCTCCACCCCTTGGAACTCTAAACGATCGTAAAAAGAGCAAACATGTTTGACCTCACCAAAGATCCACTGCGTAAGATTAATAAAGTGACTTGCAACATTTGATATGCATCCTCCACCTGTCGCTGTTCTAGCATAATAGGTTCTCTGATAATCAGGTCTATATTTTCGATAGTCCTGGGAGCAATTGAACCTACCCATTCTTAGATTACCGATTATTCCGTAGCGTGATAAGTCCCTAAAACGCTTAAATAACGGAATACTTCTACGTACATATGCAACACCTGAGGTAAGCTTTCTAGTATTGATCATACTTATAAGTTCATCAACACCGTTGTAATCCACGGAAAGTGGTTTTTCTACTAAGAATGGGACATCTGATTCAGCACACTTACTTGCCATTTGAATATGCATATGGGCTGGTACAGCTATAACAACTCCATCAAAATTCTTAAGTTCTATCTCGCTAAATTTTGTAAATACACCCCCTAAAAGATATGTCTCTGAAAGGCGCTTTAATTTCTCTTCATCCACATCACATGCCCAAACTCTAGATCTACCTGTAGCAAGGAAACAACGAATATGTCTTTCTCCAATACCTCCAGCACCCACTATAAGAATCTTCTTCATCCTCAATACCACTCCTATTTACTAATATATCCGCCATCTACCATAATATTTGCTCCAGTTACATACATGGATGCATCTGAAGCTAAGAAGACAACAGGCCCTTTTATGTCATCTCCATTAGCCATTCTCCCTAAGAAGGTACGTCTATTATATCTTTCAACAAATTTAGGATCCTGATTTTCAAATAACCCTCCTGGAGAAATAGAGTTAACTCGCACACTGTAAGGACCAAAACGTGAAGCAAAGTAACGTGTCAAGTTAATTACTCCGGCTCTATGAAAAAATAATCTGGGGGTACATCCATACTCGTCCCCTCATAGAGAGAAAAATTAGGTCCTACCACCCCTTGTATAGATGCAATATTAATTATACTTCCTGCACGACGCTGTAACATGTTTTCACTAAATATTCTAGTCATCATGAAGATGCCAGTAGCATTTACATCCATTGAACGACTGAAGCTTTTAATATCATCATTGTAGCTTTTCATAGGCCTAAGCACCGCATTATTTACTAAAATATCTATCTTCTTTCCCTTTGATAAAACAAGACTAAAAAGACGTTTTATAGATTCCTCTGATGCTTGATCTAATTGCTCCCCCTTAACTTTTAACCCCTTACCTATAAGTTCTTCAGCAAAGGTACGACATCTTTGCACATCACGCGAAGCTACATAAACAGTAGCGTCTGCTTCAGCTAATCCTTCAACTATAAACTTTCCATAACGACCAGCACCACCTGTGACCACAACTACTTTATCCTTCAAAGAAAAAGAGTCTATACCTTCTCTAGTGGTCATATTTGTATCTCATCCTTTCGCTGATAATATTTATAGGTCGACTCTTCACGTTTAGCTCTTTTCTAGTGTTATAGTACTTATATCCTACGTTTAGCGAGTGAGGTCGTCCTTCCATTATATTTAAATTCATTACATAATAGAGTTATGGAGTATGAATGATGCAAATACTATAGAGACCATAGAAACTAACTTTATAAGTATATTAAGTGCTGGTCCTGAAGTGTCTTTAAAGGGATCACCTACTGTGTCTCCAACCACAGCTGCTTTATGAGCTTTAGAACCCTTTCCGCCGTATTTACCCTCTTCTATATATTTCTTTGCGTTATCCCAGGAACCGCCAGCATTTGCCATCATAACTGCTAAAGAAAAACCACTTACAGTCGCACCTAATAAAAGACCGGCTACTCCATTTACACCTAAGAAGATACCAACAAGGAGAGGGGAAATGATGGCTACAAGAGCCGGAGCGATCATTTCTTTCTGCGCTGCCCTGGTACAAATATCAACACATCGAGCATAATCTGCTCGTGCTTTCCCTTCCATAAGACCTTGGATCTCTTTGAACTGACGCCTTACCTCTGTGGCTATACTTTGAGCAGCTCGTCCCACTGCTTTCATAGTTATTGAAGAGAAGAAGAAAGGGAGCATACCACCGATAAAGACACCAACAAGTACCATAGGATTCAATATACTGAGGTTGAAGGTAAAGTTTAACCCGTCTTTGGCAGCTATCAATTGGACCTGATTCTTATACGCAGCTATAAGAGCTAATGCTGTAAGGGCTGCTGAACCTATGGCAAATCCCTTGCCAGTAGCTGCAGTTGTATTCCCTAGGGAATCTAAAGCGTCCGTTCTTTCCCTAACCTCTTTTTCCTGACCTGACATCTCCGCAATTCCTCCAGCATTATCTGCTACTGGACCATACGCATCTGTAGCTAGCGTGATCCCTAAAGTGCTCAACATGCCAACAGCAGCTATTCCTACACCATAAAGACCAACATTTACATTGGTTGCTCCCCCTGCTAAATAGTAACTTAAAAGGATAGCTACACCTATAGTAACAACTGGTATGACTGTGGATGCCATCCCTACAGAAAGCCCTCTAATAATGACTGTGGCAGATCCTGTAAGCGCTGTAGATGAGACCCCTTTTGTAGGAGGATAATTAGCTGAAGTAAAGTACTCAGTGCTATAACCAATTACTAACCCGGCTAAAAGACCAATAATTATAGCTTTATAAATCCCCATATGTTCCACACCAAGTAGAGCCCTGATAAGGAAGAAAGAGGCTACTGAAATTATAATTGCACTTATATAGTTTCCACGCCTTAGAGCACCAAGGAGCGCTGCCTGGCTTAACTTATCTTTCACTCTAACAAAAAATGTACCAATTATAGAGGCTATAATACCTATGGAAGCCATTATCATAGGAACCAGCACCCCTGAACGATCGAAACCTGCTGAGACTGCCAGCGCTGCAGTTGCTACTATAGAACCTACGCATGACTCATAAAGGTCTGCTCCCATGCCTGCAACATCTCCTACATTATCTCCTACATTATCTGCGATAACCGCAGGATTTCTCGGATCATCCTCTGGTATATCAGCTTCTATTTTTCCTACAAGATCAGCCCCTACATCAGCTGCCTTAGTAAATATCCCTCCCCCTACCCTTGCAAAGAGAGCCATAGAACTTGCCCCCATACCTGAGGTCAACATGGCACTGGTTACATTCTGCAACCTTATAGCAAGTTGGAGATCCCTATAATACCAGTCAAGGATGAAGTACCATATGCTAAGATCTAGTAAGCTAAGGCCTACGACAATCAACCCCATAACAGTCCCGCTTGAAAAGGCCACTCTCAAACCATGATTTAGACTCCTCTTAGCTGCAAACGTAGTCCTAGAATTAGCACGGGTGGCAATTAGCATTCCAATAAATCCTGCAAGGGCTGAAAAGAATCCTCCTGTAAGAAAAGCAAATGGAGTAAATATTGTAAGATACCCTAAGTGGCTAAGGACAAAAAGTATAATAAACATAACCCCAAAGAAGAGTGATACACTCATATACTGCCTCTTAAGATATGCATATGCTCCTTCTCTAATTGCTAATGATATGTCTTTCATCTTTTCAGTGCCTTCATCTTGGCGTAGTATTTTCGCTGAAAGATATGTTGCAAAAAGCAAAGCTATTGAAGAACCTGCTGGTACCATAAGAAAGAATAAATTGTTATTCATGAATTTGTCATCTCCCTTTACTAAAAGCCTCTCATATGCTATGTATATCCTATTAATAAAAATCGAGTAGAGGGAGATGATTTAATTCACCTACCAACCTCTCCCACCACTTATTTCAACTTTGTGAGTGCGTACGAGCATCGTATACAGCTTTTGTTAACTCTCTTATTTACGCTTCAGAATAACTTATTTAAGACTGTCTATGCTGTTTTCAATGTGATATTCGAATTGCAACTCCTGTAAACAGAAGGTCTACGACGTATAACTGAGCGATCTTTGAAAGTATAGCACCGCTCCCAAGTGGACTCTCTTGGGTAGCTGTACGAAGAATTACATCAGCAACCCTTGTTATAGGAGATTTAGCATATGCTGTAATACATATCACTGTAGCGCCATTGTCTTTAGCTATCTTGCAAGAGTCAACCACATCCTTTGTGCTGCCTGTTTGTGAAATGCCTACCACAACATCCTTTGAATCGAAAGTGTCTGCTAACATGGATTGTAAATGGCTATCTGTAAAGGCATCACAGTATACACCTATACATAAAAACTTATATTTAGCATCAAGGGCTGTGAATCCCGAAGCTCCTACCCCGTAGAATTCTGCCTTTCTCACTTTTACTATTGCATCTATACCACGCTCTAATTCCTTAAGATTTAAGATACTTAATGTATCATTTATGCTCTTCGTACTTCCAAATGCTACCTTACGTGCTAAAGCATTCATATCACCTGAAGGTAGGATATCTGTTACCATCTCTTCCTGAGAACTTCCTATATCCTGTGCTAAAACTAATTTAAATTCCTGAGATCCTCTAGATCCAATGGACTGGCAAAATCTAATGATACTAGCTTCTCCAACTCCACAAGCATCTGCTAGTTCTGTTATCGAAGCATAAATCGTACTTTCAACGTTGCTTAATGCATAATCAGCTACCTTTTTCTCTGCGGGGGAAAGTCTAAGATACGTACTACGTATTCTGGTTAATCCTGCACCGCCAGACTCATTGAACTTCTTATGTACCTTTAATCTAGTGCCCGTTTTTTCTTCCCCCTCATAAATTCTATTTATAGTAAAACCAATAAACTTTAGTTCTTTTACAGAGCAATATATTAAGTTAAAACCGTTTGAATATAGTTATAAAAAGTATTTGCTCTATCAGTCCCTATTTCATTTCATAGAGTAATAAACGAAAATAATAATGGTCTCGACAAAAAGACTATGAAAAATACGTTAAAGATTACTACGACATAGTTAATACATGGTAAGTAAGTTTTATATAATTACAATCATTACACAACTTTATAGAAACTTGTATGGATAATAATGTTACATATATGATCTTTCTATAGGCAATAGCATCTACCCTTATATACTTAGAGGGCTTTATTGTTTGTTATATCTTCTGTGTCCTGAGCTATCATTATATTGAGTGTTTTATTGATTGGATCCTACCTAAGCATCTAAAAAACTCATAGCAAATTCGTGCGTATTCTTGCTATATAGACGAGAAATATACTTCTAATAACGAATAGTCTGTTGTTGATGTGCATTTATAAAGTCTAGCGATTCTATAAAAGCATATTCTTTATCGTCACAGTTTGGGTATCTAAGTCTTCTTGACATAATCTAAATAAAGACATCCTTGCGAAAGCAAGGTAAGTCCCTTATCAGCCCTAAACTGATTATACATTCCTTTTATGATCCGGAGAGGCAGTTTTTATGTTAGTTCTGTCATAGCTGTGTAACTCATAGTACCTGATAATACTAGGTTTATTGAAATGGTGTGTTGTTATACTGTTTATACACAAATAATCTGCTTCTCGCTTAAATTTATATCCTATCAAAAGCAACAGCTATTTTATATGTTCCCAAGGATTAATCCTGCTGAACCAATGGTGCCTGCCCTATCTCTTAGAGCAGAA
>DIRN01000030.1 GCA_002426645.1 Firmicutes bacterium UBA5435
CTAGTTTCCGAAATTACTCATCTAGAATCCCATCGAAAGCTCTAATCCCGCAGAGACACGGACCTACCCTCCCATATCTCGTTAACCCGTAGCCTAAGTTCCCGCCGATTGTCAGCTCTTCTTTTCAAGGTTCACACAACAATTTGAAATATACACTTACCTCTCTTGATGATCTAAATATGCAGACATAAAGAACCAATGAGCTTTTAATTCTGTATATAGCTTTGCTTTCGTCCTAGAGCTCAATTAGAGCATCCATACGCTATAAGCCTGTCAGCGGAACCATACCATTCTCACTTTTATTGCCTTTTGTACGATAAATAGCACTTCATCATACTCTGCTTGCTCAGATAAAAATCTTGTCAAGATTTTCATCCCATTAAACCCGTTATCATTAGGATTTAACCGATTTCGTAGAACCACGTAAAACTAGGCTGGGTTCAAGATAAGTACCAGCGACATGCTTTTTATTATTAGATATAAAGGTATTTAACATCCTAACTACCTCTCTCCCTATTTCTTGTATTGGAAGGGCAAGCGTGGAAAGAGGTGGATCTGTGAACTCACAAATTTCAAGACCTGTAGCCCCTATCACTGAAACATCTTCTGGAACTAAAAGCCCCTGTTGCCTACAACTATTTATAGCCGCCAAAGCTGCATAATCATTAGTACAAAAAATGGCATCTATAGGTCCGTTGGCTTCAATATACTCAGATACCTTCGTAGAGACCCTAGACATATCGTTAATATCTTTATAGTTAAATTCTATGGTTAATATCTTCTTTTCAGGGATTCCTGATCGATTTAATCCCTCTTTAAAGCCTTTTAATTTTAGATAGTTTGATAAAGAAAGACCTGATTCATTACCTATCCAAAGAAAAGAAGTGCGTTCCTCGGATAAAAAGTGCTCTGCAGCTATAGCACCTGCTTTCTCATACTGCAATGAGACAAAATTGGTTTCTTGACTTAGAACCCACCTATTAATAGTAATCCAAGGAATGGGGAGTTCATTTAGAAAAGTAAGCATATCTTCTCTCTGTGCCTGCGACATGCTAATAGGAAAGAGGATTATACCCCCTATTTGTTTAGCTAAGGTATTCAATAACTCCTTAATGGAATCAATATCTTCATTCTGCCTTGGTATTAAGGTTAGGAAGCCACCATGTTTTTGGACCTCCCGCTCCATCCCATACAATATATTTCCTGTCCACCATGCTCTAAGCGGTTCCCCAGAGGGCTTTATACTTCGGTAGTAATCTATTATCTGTTCTTCCTGTCCTTCTTTCGAAACGGGCATTAGCACACCTATATTCTTGTAACTACCCCTTAGTATTGGCTCCTCATCTATAAGTGTCCTATATCCCTTTTGAAGAAAGGTACCCCTTCCTTGTTGGGCAATGACCACCCCTTGTTTCTTTAATTCAGTAATAGCAGAACGTGCTGTTTCTACGCTTACTCCGAATTCATGTGCTATATCTCGTACATTCGGTAATCTATCGCCTTCTTTAAGTCTATCATTGATGACCCTCTCCTTAAGGGCTTGCATTATTTGATATGTATAGGGTAGTATACTTTCACGGTCTAACGGATCTTTTATCAATACATTGCCTCCTTAATATAATATTTTAAAGACATATTGTTCTATTATATTAGAACAATGGTGCAATATAATTATTCGACAATCATTGTAGATCTCCTGCTATAAATTTAAAAAAATTATAAAAATTGTTATACCTTCAGTTCTCACGATAAACCTATAATGGAAACACCGATCTGATTCATAAAATCTATATAACCTAGATTCCCGCTTTTTATAACGATGGTGGTTCAACGCCCATTGCTATATCTCATATTCCGCACCCCTTCGAAAATCGGCGGGTAATTAAAAGTAGGAATTCATTTGTAGGTAGCCGTTTCTACAGCGAGTATTTTTATAGATAACATTACACCATACTACACATACCATGGCTACAAATAAATATTTGGTTCATCTATACATTAATCTTATATAGCGTGGGGCTATTCGGTTATTGTCACTTAGAAAACAGCAGCTACAGCTCTGAAGAGTAAAAATTCTTCGAGATAAATCGCTAAACCCTCTAGCTAGAATGAAACAAATATGGTGTAATATAGGTGGAAAAAGTGCAGTATGTAGCATCTTTTAAGGGGTTTTAGACGTGGCAACAAGAAAAGAAAAAAGAGAGCTTGAAAAAGGCGTACATTATTTTTTCGAGTTCATAAAGATCAAAAACATTTTTTTAGGGACATGAACGTGTGGCTCAGAGGGGTGAAAGATCCTATACATCAAAGTTATATAACGTATCCTGTGGAGATTCTTCTACTTATGATCGTACTAAAAACATTTGCAATATTAAAACAACGAGAGGCATGATGGAAAGTTTTAACAAGGAAGAATGCATAGAAAATGTTACGAAGGTTTTAGGGCTCGAAACCTTAGAGGAGCTACCCCATTATGATACAACCTGGATTCCCGTCTACCCATAACGAGGTAATAAGAAGATGCTCGCAAAACACCTGATCTCAGGTGTATGGAACTTTACAAGACCGGGACTTAAAGTTATCCATTCATCATCCCTAGCCCAATGACGGGTTATGTTAAAACCCCATTGGTCCCCTTCCTTAGGTACCCTGCCGAATTGTTCTTTCAAAGGTATGGATACCTCAGATACCCAAGAATCATTTAATTTTTCCAGATGCGGACTTCCAATTGAAATTCCAAGCATCCTGAGGACTGGTTCCCTCCTTGCCAATCTTGGTTCCTAGTGGGTTAGTCAAAAAGTGATAATATGGTCTGGGGCTAGGCCACATAGGAGCAAAAAAGTACTCGTTATCGTCGTCTTTAGAAAGACCGCTACCACCACTATCTTGTGTTACAGTGGCTTTCAGAGAATTCATGTCCTGATAATTTCGGAATGCTATATAAAGGTTTTCATCATCCCATACCATCCAAGCTTCTGTATTAACAGAGGGCTTTCCCCCAGTGTTTAAAGTAAAATCAGTAAAATACGCGCCAGCCTTCTCCGCTATTTTCCATGCTTCATCATCAAGTTTACCGTCTATAGTAGGTGCTTTAGAGACCTTAGGAATAGTATAGATAGTGGCAGCGGAGACAGCTGAAACTATCAATAGAGTTATGACTAACGACAAGAACAATGCCTTCCAAAAACTCGTCCTCCTCATTTAAAAACCTCCTCTTCATTTTTTGTGTTATTACTTGATTTAAAAGACAGGGTGACATATACAATTTGTCAGGGTTATTACCACCTCCCCTACTATCCAGAATCATTTCGAGAACTATTTTCCCAGTATAACTATGGCCTATTTACTCTAGGATCTTAATTTCACCCCCAACCATTTTCATAATAGCACAGGCTAATCGTCATGATTCAGTCCTGGCCGCCATCTCTATCCCTCAAGTCGTCTCCACCCTCGATAATATGACTGCCACAACTTTCATAGGAGACTCGGCATTAACCCAGTAATAGAGCTTAACTCTCGCTATAAAGATGGCTCTTCCCTTCTTGGTCCTATAGAAATAACTCAAGACGGCGTACCTATTTGCCCAGCTAAACACCTTATGGTTAACTGGAGATTTTATAAGGACCGTATGAGAATTAAATGGAGATGCCCACTTGCTTGTGGCAAGTTGGACTCCTGTCCATGCCGGAATGAATGTTCCCAATCGTCCTATGGGTGTGTCATCTATACCTATCCTGATAACAGTTATGGACTCCTCACACCTATTCTACGAGGAAGGTAGAGGTGGAAGGACATATTTAAGAAAAGAACCAGCGTAGAAAGGACGAACAAACGTACAAACGTTGACTACGCTTTGCAAAACACCAAGGCTCGAACTAAGTGCCACATAGCTTGGAGAGTTCTTCTCTCCTTCATAAACCAACATGCTGATGCCTGGTTACAGAATAGCAAAGCCACTGACATATTGAATCCAGTTAGGGCTCAAATATTTCACGCTGCCTAACGAAAACGTCTCTTCGCATAGCAACTACTAAACTCTTGAAAAAAATTGCATTTTCAAGGGCTTAGCTAAGCATACCCTTTTTAAGGTCTTTATGAGACTTTCACCCGATCCGCAGCCTTAAACCGTCAGACTATCTCTATTAAGTACAAAAGTGTTGGAGTGAACATTTTGTTCCTGTGGTTTGTAACAATTCTGACTATTTAAATAATCACTGTTTACATAAGCAAATAGACTTGAACTATGCTAGATCCTATAATAAAAGTGGCGTAATATGGTAAATCGTTAACGCAAGCTGCATCTACATGATTCCCTTATCACTAGCTGGCAGTCAAGCTTTTCATAACCTATTGGTAACATATTGCCTTTGATTCTCTCAATTAGGAACTGTGCTGCACATTCACCTGCTATATGATATGGTTCACGTAAGGTAGTCAAAGGAGGCACCTGATATGGTGCGACTACATCAGAACAACATACAACTGTTATATCGTTTGGAACAATAAGTCTCTTACTATAAAGAGCGCGTAAAGCTCCTAAAGCGAAAAAATCATTTATGGCTAATATAGCTGATGGGAGATGTTTTCTCGTTAGGATCTTCTCTGTCAATTCCCATCCTATCTCTATCTCCATCTCTGGGGTGGTATTCATTTCAAGATTAGGTCTAAGAACTAGATCTTCCTTAAGTCCTGCTTCTTTCATCGCGCGTCCATATCCTGCGAGCCTTTCAACAACTGGTTGGGAGATAAGGGGTTTATCAAAACCAACGAATGCGATCTCTTCATGTCCTTCCTGAAATAAGTGCTTCATCATACAGATAGTTGAATTCAGGTACTCTCCTACAAAGGTATGAATACCATCTATATTTATAAATCTATTAATAACTGCCACTTCAACCCCTTTGTCCCTGGCCACTAGGATGTGGTCAACATCTTTAAATCCTGATAGAGAGGCAACGATTATTCCTGATACGTTCTGTGACATCAAGACCTCCGTAGCGTATTTTTCCCCTTCTAAAGTTGAACGAGAATTACAGCTAATTATATTAAATTCATTATCTCTAGCTACCTTCTCAGCACCACCAATAATAGATAGATTAAAAGGTCTGACCATATCAGTGACTATTACACCTAGAACGTTATTCTTACCAGTAACAAGGGCAGAGCCTATACTGCTCTTACGATAACCCATACTCTTTGCCATCTTCTTAACTCTTTTTCTAGTTTCTTCTGCTATCTGTGGATCATCGCGCAAAGCACGGCTTACTGTTGAGAAGCTAATATCTAATTCTTTTGCTATATCTTTTATAGTTATTGACATTATTTCAACTACTTTCGGAATTTTATTTATAACCCCACCCTTTTTTAGGGTATGTTTATCTAAGAACATTATAACGCAAACGTTTTAAATTGTCAAGAGTAGATTATAGTTCCAAATAAAATATTGCTCCTATATTCTTATAAAATGCCGAGAGCTCAGTTTCCGGCAATCTCTCGAATGACTCCCTCCCATAGGATAACAGTTATATTATTTTCTTTTTTAGCATCCTCCATATTCAAAGATTGTATGGGTGCTGTGGGTAGAGGGAATACAATGTGCTTTCCAACTGTGGCATGGGGTAGAACCTTATCAAATACAAAGTCCGATGGTTCTTTGCCTCCGTCCTGAGCTGCTTTCCTTAAATCATTAGGAAGAAGCGTGAGACTTCTGTACTTCTTACCATAGATGTCTACGAGGTAAAAAGAGACTTCTGTAAGGTATAACGTTTCATTACTTTGGTTCTCTATAGTTAAATCAAAGACAGCATAGTATGAGAAAGGAGGGGTCTGAAAGAGCTTATTAGATGCCTCAGCCCTCATCAGCTTCAATGAACCATCAGAACTAAAACCAATATCATAAAATGGCTTAATATCTTTTCTATATAGCGCAGGGATAAACTGTAAGAAATCTTTATCATCATATACTTGATATAATTTAGTTATAGCCTCTAAAATACTTGTCGTATATATACGCTTTTCGTGACCACTCTTAGTTTCCATCATTTTAAGAAGGATACCAATGGTCTTCTTCAACTGCTCTTTCTCAACTTCAAATGAATCGGCATGAACTGTTCCCGCCATACTCACGGTTAGGAGAAAGATCAATGAATATAGGAGTATCCTCTTGTTAATTATTCTATTTGCCACGTTGTCGCGCCTCGCTTTCTAACGAGATTACTACTTATCTTTATGAGAGAGATATTAATTCCCTCACTAGTATATTTATATACAAAAGTGAAAAATCCTGCTAATAATTTAAAAAAACAAAGGAGTACAACGATATAAAAATCGTACTCCTTTAACCAGGGAAATTAAATTAATCCCACATTTTTTTTATAGAGATTCCCTTAAAGAAGTATTCCACTATCTCTTCCGGGCCTTTTCCTTCTTTAGCTAGGGCATATGCTCCCCATTGATCCATACCTACACCATGACCATAACCTGTCCCTTTAAAGATAATTCGTCCATCTTCTACTATTGGAGAAGATGTAAGCCATGTTGAGATAAGTCTATTTGCTCCAATAGCTAAACGAAATTCTGCAGCTGGTATATTAGTACTCCCTTGGCTGTGTATTACACGGATTACTGAGGCTCGTCCTGTGGTACTCTTCTTAGCTATCTTTATATCCCTTATATCACCCACATTAATTCCGCTGTTAGCTAGGCCGTTCCTAATCTCGTCACTAGTGAATTCTGCTATCCAAGACTCTATCTCAGCTGGCGCATAATTTTCTCCAGGACTTTTCACTATCTTAATATATGGTGGTTCCTTTTCTTTAAAGTTCAATCCTACTCGTGCACTTTCAGTCCGTCCACCACTATATGCATGAAACCACGCCTTTATATATCTATTCTTCCAGGTAGCTACTTCCCCTCGCGTAGATTCCACAGCCTGACTTATAGTAGGAGTTATTGCGTCGGGATTATAGGCCTGAGCATGTTCCACAAAATCACACATATCAGTACCGTGAATAGCCCTTGTACCACCGCGAGAGAGTTTTTCCATAGTAAAGGTTCGAGCTAAAATAGCCTGAGCTGCATAGGCATCTTTAGGCCAATCTGGTTTCATTTCACCTGCTACTACTCCCTTTATATACTCCTCAATGGACAGCTCTTTTACTTCTCCTGTCTCATGTATGTAAAGGCTAATTCTTGGTTCTTCATCTAAAGGCTTTACTAAATTATTTTCAATGCTGGCTCGTCTTATGGAATATACTCCAAGCCCTACAAGTGCAGCTACCACAAAGAGCATCATAAATACACCAGATGATCTAATATTATTCAAAGTTTTTACCTCCATTCACGTGTAGAGTCGAAAAATAATCGTAACCTCCCTTTAACTTAGTTTCTCATTCATATAATTCATTTATTCGTACTGAAAAAGATTTAAAGCTTGCATATTTGGAGATCTGAAATCGTATTGTATCTATATAACGACACACTGGAGGATATCTTATCTATGAACCGAGATCCTATAATCAAAGGTACCCTTGTACTATCAGGAGCGATGTTGGTAAATAGAATACTAGGAGCTATTTACAGAATACCCTTATCTAGGCTTATCGGTGCTGAAGGTCTTGGTCTCTATCAATTGGTATATCCTATCTATGACATAATTGCTATCTTTGCCATTGGTGGTATCCCTCTTGCAACATCAAAATTAATAGCAGAAGATATGGCGAATAATAATAGTAGGGGTATCCTTCGGATCTTCAGGGTCTCTCTAGGTCTCCTATTCCTTACAGGAACTGCAGGTTCCTTGCTCCTATATATAGGAGCAGAGTTCTTTGCTAATAACCTGATACGAGAACCACGAACCTATTATGCTATGGTCTCTATTGCACCAGGTATCCTCTTCATGGCTTTAGATTCAGCATTTCACAGCTTCTTTCGTGGTATCTCTAAGATGACACCAAGCGCATTATCAGGAATAGTGGAACAAATGGCAAGGATAGTAACGATGCTTTCCTTAGGATATGCCTTTATGGCAAAAGGCATAGAGTATGCTGCCGCAGGGATAGCCCTTGGGACAGTAAGTGGAGGCATAGCAGGGATAATGTCCTTTATTTGGTTATACTCCCGCGAAAGGAAAGAAATTAAAGTACATAATACTAGAAAGAGTGATAGCCTATCAATTCTTCTCTATAAGCTCTTTAGCATGGCTATCCCTTTAGTACTAGGAAGCCTAATACACCCCATAACCCACTCTATAAACGCTATGTTAATTCCTGCGCGTTTAAGGAATGCTGGAGTTGGACCCACGGAGATAATCAAAGTCTATGGTGAGATGACAGGGATGGCCATGCCATTTATATACTTCCCAACGATAATCACTGGAGCTCTGGCCACTAACTTAATGCCCGCTATTGCAGGAGCATCTGCAATAAATGACATGGCTAAGGTAAGGAGAAGAACCAGACAAGCACTTAGGATCGTCTCGTTAATAGGGTTCCCTGTCTCTACAGTACTCTTTCTTCTATCAAATGAATTATGCCAGGTACTCTTTGCTGCATCATCTGCCGGCACTATACTAAAGTACCTAGCTATGGGAAGTTTCTTCATATGTCTTATACAAATTACCGGGGCAATACTCCATGGATTAGGCGATACACTCTCCCCTGTGAAGCATCGTCTCATAAGTTCATCTACAAAGATAGCCTTAATATATATTCTTGGAGGCATGCCTGGACTTGGGATAAAGGGAGTTGCTATAGCATATACAGCAGGTCTCGCTATAACCGGTTCTCTAAATCTCATAAAGCTATTAACTCGCGTCCGACCAGGTATTGATGTTAATGCTTTTATTATAAAACCGGGATCAGCCACATTAGGAACAGCTCTATTCATCCGTCCCATCTATCTCTGGGTTAGCACAGGGACTAACATGCTCTTAGGAATACTAATAAGCATAATAGTAGCGTCATTTATATACCTTCTTCTACTTATTATACTTGGTGGTATAAAAAGACGTGATATCCTACTCATACCGAGGATTGGACAAAAGACAGCACGATTCCTAGAAAGTTTAGGACTTTTATAAAGACGAAGTAGCGCAGGAGGGACAGTCCTGCGCCCTTCAAAGATTTAAGTTTTTATATTGGCCTTCTTGGACAGGCAGCGATGCACCCCTCAACAATACAGGTATGATGCTTTTGAATGGGGTCTTTCATCTTCATAGCCTCACAGATAGCATCAGGAGTTATCTCATCAGGAGGTAGAACATTTATCTTAGCACCAAGATAACCCGGGCCCTCTTCAGCTACTAGTCCGTATCTCTTAGCCCATTCACACCTTAGTCTATCAATCTGTCCTATAGTAAAGGTCTTATCTTCCAAAGTTAGAGTAAGGGGCTCCTCTCCGTTCAGGGCTCCTACAGGGCAATCTCCAACACATTCCATACACCCATTGCATAACTTGGGGCCAGAGTATAGAGGGTTCTCTTCTAACGGTGCATCAGTGATTATAGCTATAAATTGCTGCCTTACTCCATACTGAGGAGTTAATACCACTCCATTCCATCCCAGTTCACCAAGGCCTGCTGCTATTGCAGCAAATCTATTAGCAGTAGCATCATATTGCGGACCACGCGGATTAGCTACCCTAGAGGATAGTCCACACAGGTCCGGGGTAATTACTGCTTTGAATCCAAGCTTGTGTAAGTAGTTAGCCATCTTAATAGAAAGATATCCTAGTTGGTTCTGGGTTTCATAATGCGCAAAAGCATATGGTCCTACAGCTTCCGCTGGTGGTTTTTTGGCTCTATCTAGATTCGAGTCAGGATAATGTAGACCTAGCACTAATACTGAAGATGCTTCTTTAAGATAGTCTATGGGCTTCTTAACCTTAACTGTAGAAGTTGTTACAACTGGCTCAGCTGGACCATGGTATGGTCCTTTATCCTCTACGCGTACACTAAAGTCTGAAAGGTCAATACTTGTTGCAAGCTGTTGGCAGAGCTCGTCTAAACGCTTAACAGAAGAAACACCAACTAGATCGAAGCCTAAAGATACTGCTGCTTTTTGGATCGCATTTGTAAGAGAGCCCTTATCTATATTTGTAGGTGGAAGAACATGCGATACGCAATTCTTTGTAAAGTGCTGGAGACTTCCATACGCATCTGCGGATAGCTGTGCATCAGTTATGACAGCACCATATATCTTATAACAATCCTGTGTACTTGAAAGATCCTTAAAAATCAGAGAGGGTAGAGGCGTCTCAGTCATAGAGTCATAACCTAACTCATCTAAGTATCTGCAGATATCTAACTGTGCGAATCTCATGAGGGTATTATAACGCGAGGATAAGTGAAGTACTCCATCTCGATCATTGGCTTCAAAGGACTCTTTACCGACTTCCATACCTAAGAAAATTACAGATGAAGCCTTTGGGAGATATTCTTTAGGGTTATAGCCGCGTTCTTCTAACTGAGCTACATCTATTATAGAAGCAAAATCTGCTCCAACCTCTATGACCTTGGACTTTATCCTCTCTGAGAGTTTCTTACCTACTATAGGGGTCCCTTCCTCAGAAGTATCTAGCCTTTCGAAACGCCGTCTGCGATAAACTCTAGTGTATTCAGGATCACTGACTCGCAGGTTAGGTGGCAGGCAGTACCTGAGACAGCATCCCATGGTACCCCTATATCGTCCATGTTCTTCTAAAGTCTTAAGTATAACCTCTTCATTTATTTCATCTGGAACCGGTAGAGAGAGGTTAATATCAAAGTGCTCTGCCCAAGCGCAGCGCCATTTATTCTTATTGCAATAACGGAATGTCTTCCCTCCGATTTCAACGAGGCTAGCTCCTTTTGTCTCTTTGGTAAATGCCTGAGTAGGACATGCTTTTACACATTCCAAACAGCGATCGCATAAGCTAGGTCCATCGTACATTGGAGTTGGCTCTAATGGAGCATCAGTTATGATAGATACCATTCTTTGTCTAGGACCATATTCAGGTGATAAGAAAAGACCACTCCAGCCTATCTCTCCCAAGCCCGCACATACAGCAGCATGAATTTGGGAAAGATCAGGCAGAAATTCTCCTTCCCGTCCTTTATACGGTCTGTAACGCCAAATATTACTTGCAGGCGTTGATATAGCTATAAAACCTCTTTCCTCAAGAAACTTACCCACCCAATAACTAATATAATCCAATCTTTGATTCATAGTGTACTGAATAGAATACGATCCTATATCTTGCGGTGTTGGCTCTCCACAGAGTTCTATAATTGCATCTGGATGATGAATAGCAGCCACTATAAGTGCCTGAGCCTGAGGGAGATGTCCCCTGGGGCTCATATGGAGAGGAGCATTCTTATACCTGTCCATAGATGCAATACCAACGAGATCCGCTCCCTTTGCTCTTGCAAAGGCTTTTATTTCATGAGTAAGCATCACTCTTCCTCCTAACTCAATTTTTATTATCGCCTAAGATCGAGTACCTACTATAATTATAGGTATAGGAGGACGATTCTCTCAACAAGTGACTTTACTCTTTCGGAACAAATTTTGACTTCCTATATTCTGAAGGGCTACAATCTTCTACATCTCTAAAGATACGTTGGAAGTGTTGAATGCTACCAAACCCTACATTAAAAGCAATCTCACTTATATTAAGTTCTTTATTGAGAAGTAACCTTTTAGCCAAGTTAATTCTTTGGGTATTTATATATTTCGTTATAGTTATACCCTTCTCAGCTTTAAAACGCCTACTTAAATAGGAATGATTGACCCCTAAAGTATTAGCAATATCCGTCAATGACAAAGGGGTGCATAAAATATTTGAGATAC
>DIRN01000081.1 GCA_002426645.1 Firmicutes bacterium UBA5435
TAAGTTTTCTATTCTCGATCCCGTTTCATAAGACTTTGCTGTGCGCAGCTAAGAATGAGATCGTAGCTGAGTTTGCTCCTATAGGAAGCAGGGGTCTGGATGGTGTTAATGCAGATGCTGATTGGGGGCATATGTCTCTTAAAGGATATCTCCAATTTTCTAATGAAGAGACAGCACTCATCCTTCAAATTGAAGATGTTGCCGTAATTTCAGAACTTGATGATATAGCAAGTATTCCAGGTTTTGATATCCTCTTCGTTGGGATAGGAGATTTAAGTCAAAGTCTAGGCTGTACAGGAGATCTCCATCGCCCTGAAATCTGGGAGATATTAAAAAAGGTTGCAGAGGTGGCTAAAAGACATGGCAAATTTGTTGGTACTCCTGGATTATCCCCAGAATGGACCCAGCGTTTAATTGATTTAGGATATAGGTTTATAACAAGTGGTGCAGATATAATCTTCTTAAAGAAATCCTTTTTACAGTTACGTAAGGAATATGAGAAGATGGGATTCTCTTTTAAATGATTTACCACGGTTTTATAACTAGCGAATACAAAGAGGTGACGTTCTAAGGATTTGGATCTGATTAAAGAAAGGGAGGGAGATATAATGAAAACTTCCAAGAGGAAACGCCGTATGATATTCAATAATGACGGTGATGATATTTGGAGTGTCAGATCAGCAGATCCTGATGAACTAATAAACCAGCGAACAGCTTTACTGAAGAGCACACACGTTGATACTATCTTCTATTCTACGGTTAGAGGAAGTTTCGGAGTCTTTATCCACCATACAAAGATAGGTACAATTAGAACTAACGAAAGTTTAATTGATAATAAACTCGACCCTTTGCAGGTGATGGTGGATTTTGCTCGAAAGAATGGTATTGAAATCTTTTGGTCTATGAGGATGAACGATACACATGATGCTTGGGACCCAAAGCTCATCCTAGAGTTTAAGAAGGAACATCCTGAGTATCTCATTGGATCAGCGGAGAGACGACCACCTTATGGTGGCTGGACAGCAGTGGATTATGGGCACCGAAAGGTTAGAGACCTTAAATTCCGATATTTCGAAGAAGTTTGTCAAAACTATGATATTGATGGAATAGAGTTAGACTTCTTCCGACACCCAGTATTATTTAAGCATAAGCCCGGGCTTCCCGTAAGTCAAGAAGAACTTGACCTTATGACAGAGCTGATAATAAGAATACGAAAGATGACTGATGAATTAGGCGTAGAAAAGGGGCACCCTATTCTTATAGCGATTCGCGTACCAGATTCAGTTGAGTACTGTAAAGCAATAGGGATTGACTTAGAACTTTGGCTTGCAGAGGACGTGGTAGATCTATTAATAGTCAGTGGATATTTCCGTATAAATCCTTGGGAATATAGTGTCAACCTTGGTCACAAATATGGGGTGCAGGTATATGCTTCATTAGACGAATCCCGCGTAAAAAGGAGATGAAAAAGAACCGGGAAGAAATTCTATAGAGAGCTATCGGGCTCATGCTATGAATGCTTGGGATGCTAGTATTGATGGGATATACATGTTTAATTACTTTAATCAGCAGAGTAAACTCTGGAAGGAACGTGGAGACCCTGAGATCTTAAAGAAACTTGATAAGGTATATTTTGCTACCATACGAGGGTCTGGAAACACTATTTATTTTCCTTTAGAGTTAATTGCAAATGACAAGGGATCTAACATAGCTCAAATAGCACTAAGGTTTGCCCTTAGCTCTTCAAAGATCTCAAGTGTAATTGGTATTGCCCGAGAGAACGAACTACTTGAAGGTATTACAGCAGCTAGTATAAGAGCACTACCTGCAGAAGTCGTTAAACAGATCCTTGAGATAGTAGGCGAAGATGTGTCCATTGATTCCTTAAAAGGATGGTAAATAGAAAAAACGGTTTTTATTAAGACACTAAACTAAGACCTTAGGATAACAACTCAGGGTCTTTCCATATTTAACTTTTGGTATAGAAGGAAACTAGAGAAATATATAGAATTAATTATTGTGTCTATTAATTAAGACTTAAGTTAGGGGGAGCAAAGAGAAGATGCATATAAGAGAGTATTTGATAAAGGTGGCTGAAGGTTTAACTGAACATGAATTGCCTTTTTTCTCATGTGATACTGAGTTTGAGAGATGGCGTAGTGAGAGACAAGCGCAGTTTCACAAGATGTTAGGGATACATACATATCTACAAGAGGAACGTACTCCTTTAAAGGTTCAGCGGACAGGTACCCTTCAGCGTGATACTTATAGGGTGGATAAGATACACTTTCAGAGCTTGCCGGGTCTTTACGTAACTGGGAATCTATATATACCAAATGACTTAGATAAACCAACCCCAGGTATACTCTATGTTTGTGGACATAGTCAGACCCAGAAGATAAATTATCAGGATCATGGCAGACGCTTCGCACAATTAGGTTTCGTGACACTGATACTAGATAGTATCGAACTAGGAGAAGTGAGAGGCGTACATCATGGCACTTACAGATATGGCTGGTTTAATTGGATTAGCCGTGGCTATACTCCTGCAGGTCCAGAAGTGTGGAATGCCATACGCGGTCTGGATCTTTTAAGCGAACTTGATGAAGTAGATGAAACTAGACTAGGTATAACAGGCACTTCTGGTGGAGGTGCTATGACCTGGTGGACAGCGTGCGCTGATAACAGGATTAAGGCCGCAGCACCATCCTGTGGTACTGGAACAATTGCATCCCATATAAGGGAGAGGACAATAGATGGCCATTGTGACTGTATGTTTCCAGTAAATATGTACAATTGGTCATTAATAGAATGCTATGGGCTTCTGGCTCCTCGTCCTCTACTTATAGTATCTCCTGATCAGGATGGTATCTTTAAGATAGACTCAGTAAGGCTAGTATATGAAAAACTCAAGGGATTTTATAAAAACCTAGGTGCTGAAGATAAAATAGGTATGGTGGAGTTTCCAGGGTCACACTCTTACAGCTCATCTTCTAGAAGAGCCATCTATAGCTGGTTCTTGAACCATCTCATGGATGATCCTACAACCCCTGAGGAAGTAGCTGATATAGATGGTATACGAGAAGAAGCCGCGGATCTCCTGGTATTTAAGGGAGAGATCCCTCCTAATGATGAATCAACGACTGTACAAGATTGGTTTATACCCCGACCTCACATTCCGGATATAACAGACGAGGCTGAATTAAAAAGAGAAAAGGCTAGTCTCATTGAGGTATTAAAGGAAGAGAGTTTTTCCGCTTTTCCAAAGGAAACTATAGAACTTAATTCTAGGGTGGAGCAGAGGAATTTAAAGACTTTTTTCGATTGGTCCTATCAGTTCTCGTATCAGTCAGAAGAAGATTGGAGGCTATGGGGAAAGATAGGGGGAGCGAAGGAGGTAACTACACCAGCTCCAGTAGCTATTGTGCTTCGAAGTCCTGACGATACGAATGGCTATAAAAGTTTTGGAGTTTTAAAGGACCTTGACAGTAAATGGCTTGAGGCTAGAGTTGATACAAGAGGAACAGGGGATACTGCATGGGGCTCTATACTCTCCTGGCATTTACGCAGAGGATCTGCTTTGACTGGTAGGACTATAGCATCTATGAGGGTGTGGGATACTCTTCGCGGGATCGGAGCGATACGCTCTTTACCAGAAGTCAATGGGAAGAAGATAGCTTTAGCAGCCCAAGGCGAGATGGCTGTCGTAGCACTCTACGCTGCTCTTTTAGATGGGAATATTTCCGCAGTCATTCTCAAGGATCCACCTGCTACTCAAGACATATCTAGCGCTCCTGATGGGGCTGGTCAGGCGTTAGAGATAATAAACTCTTTACGTCATACAGACCTACCACAAGTAGCAGGCATGCTTTGGCCCACACGCCTAATATTTGTAGGTGTTAGACCAGAGAGTTATCGCTGGGCAGAGAAGCTATATGGACGTCTAGGTGAACCAGGAGGTACATGGAGGGTTAAGAGTTTAGGAGAATTGAATCTATAATATAGTGTCACGATATTTAGGACGCATAAAATAATTGTGAAAGAAGTCGCAGGTAAGTATGGCTGTAATTCGGACGATTAACTGATTTTGAACATACGGGGGTAACAAGTCATCCAGCTCCTTGCGAGCAAGCAATGTATCTCGTATACGAATATCATCGAAAGAAGAGCAAAAGTATCATATCATGGAAAATATAGTTGATACCGTAGTTTTAAGGATTATATCAGGCGATATCCTATAATTCCGCTCCCTTCCTTATTTTACATCCTTACATAATTAATTTATAATGTAGGTAGAAATAAAGCAATTGGAGGAGGTTGGGGTAATTGATAGAAGCCGCTGCGATAGAATTTTACGTGAAAGATAAGGGCGGTGAATATAACAAACACGACAAAGGGTATAAGTATTTATTGTTTAACAAAAGAACGTTCTTAGAGTTTTTACGCAGTTTTGTCGAAAACGGTTGGGTTGAACAGATCCATGAGGATAATATAGTTAGAGTCGATAAAAAATATGTGCTTCAAGATTTCGCGCAAAAAGAAGCAGATATAGTATATAGAGGTAAAATAATCGAAGAAGAGGGCCTATTCTTCGTTCTAATTGAGCTTCAATCCAGAGTCGATTTTACCATGCCATATAGGTTGCTCCTGTATATGATGGAGATATGGCGAGACGTTTTCCGTAATACACCCAAGAAGATAAGAGAACGAAAAAACTTTAGATTGCCTCCTGTTATACCAATAGTCCTTTATAACGGAAAATACACCTGGACTGCAGCTAAGTCTTTCAAAGATATGATAGCTCAAAATAGTCTCTTCTTAGAATATATCCCTGACTTTCAATATATACTAGTCGATATAAACAGGTTTAATGAAGAAGAGCTCTTAGAAGTAGGTAACTTGATAAGTTCAGTCTTTTATATAGAGCAGAAGAGAGATACTGAAGTAATAGAGAGGTTAACGAAACTTGTATCCACGCTTGACACACTCGATAAGGACGACAAACAAACATTCAAGAACTGGCTGAAAGCCATCGTCTCTCAAGGATTGTCAAAACATATGCGAAAGAAGGTCTCAGAGATAATCGAGAAGAACGAGGAGGTGGATTCTATGATTTCAAATCTGACTAAGGCTATCATTGAGGACCGCAAAAAGAGTAAACAAGAAGGTAAAGCAGAAGGTATAGCCGAAGGTATAGCTAAAGGTAGAGCAGAGGGCATGGCTAAAGGCATGGTTAAAGGTGTGGCCAAAGGTAGAGCGGAAGTTTTGATAAAGCTTTTAGCCATAAAATTTGATAAAGTACCAGAAGATATGATAGACAAAATCAATGAGGCCGATGAATCTCAGGTCGAAGCTGTAATAAACAACATTTTTCAAGTCCAGTCCCTTGAAGAAATTAATGAATCTTTTAAATAAGACTTAATCCAAAAAATGCGGTACATTTATATTATAGTAATACTATTATCACCAGGGACTCCCATCTTTTCTTTGTCTTTTACCTAATTAGGATGATTCTGTGGTTTGGTTTTTTACTGTATCAGGCGCCTTTTAAACCTTCATACATAGGATTTATATATCAAAAATGGGTTTCCTGGTATATGATTTTATCAAGATTTCTGTGACGGACGTATAAAAATAATATAGTACGGCATAAAAAGTAGGGAAATAGGCTAAAGCAGATAAATAAGGAAACGATCCTGGCTCCTCTTATAAACGGAACAAAAATCTCATAGACTAAGAGTAGCTATTCAACAATATGGAATTTTTCGGACAAACGCGTCTACTTACGAAATCGATGCCTTCTTTAGCGATGTCAACCTTACCTAATCGAAAAAGTTACGAACAAATTAAAGGGCTCTTAGACTGTTGCAATGGAAATACCTACGAATCTTAGAGAACGTCTGCCTCTCTACCTGCAATTTTTTGGCAGTTGTTTTATGCACCCCTGTATTTACGTGAGCTTTACGATCTTTAAAAGATATGTTAAAATAAAATAGGGACCTGTGGTAGTTTGCATCTAAAGAAAGGGGCGGTGAGACGAATATGGTCATCTCTGCCATACACCAATATCTTATGTACTCTATATACTTTGCTCCTCGCGGTAAGGAACGTCTTATGCAGTTAGGACAACAGATAGGAGCTAGATACCTTAGCCCCCTTGATAATCTTATAGGGGTTATAGGAGATGCAGGAGCTGGTAAGTCCTTACTTATAAAAGGCGTATTGCCCGGGTTAGAACTTACCAATGACGAGGGTTTTAATGTACGACCGTCTCCCTTAGTTAATGCCGCTGATACAGGAAGGTTCACTAATCGTAGCTATCATTTAGATATTAGATTTGAACTCGCTTTTCACCAGCCTTATCAAATTGCTGAAGCTATAAAAAAGGCTTTAAAAAATGGAAGACGTATAGTGGCAGAACACTTTGACTTAATATATCCTTTCCTAGAACTAAATGCGGATATTCTTATTGGGATAGGAGGAGAGGTCATAGTCACAAGGCCGACCCTCTTTGGCCCTAGACCAGAAGACCTGGCGAATATAGTATTTGAATCTATAAAGTATAGAAGGATGGCTCATACTGCTGAAGATCTTACAACAAAGGTCCTTGAGGAAGAATTCAATGTAGTCAGCCCCTTGTTTCATTCTGATGTAAAAGATGGTTTCTTACTCTGTTTCCCCGAGAAGTATGATATTGATTTAAAAGAAGTAGAAAAGAGAGTTAATGAATATGTTAAACGTGATCTCCTTGTAAGGTATGCAGACGAGGGACATATCAGATTTGGTGATGGAACTGAATACCCGTGTACAGGCCCTAGGATACATGTTAATAGAACTGGGGAGATTAAGGGGTTTAGGATCCTAAAAGATTTTATATTTGATCCGCCCAAAAGTAGTTATCTCCTTGTAGGAATGGTGGGGATCGAAGGAGACATTGATGAAAATGATATAAATAGGATGAGAGGGTTATCCAAATAATAAGAGAAGGTGTTGTAAGTGGTAGAAAGGCCGTGGGCTCCAGGGTTTCATCTTATGATCAAGCCACGGGGACCTGTTTGTAATCTCAATTGTACATATTGTTTTTATCTTCACAAAGATGAGTTCTATCCCCAAGAGACAAAATTTCGAATGTCTTATGAGGTATTAGAGGAATGCACACGTCAATACATACAAGGTCAGGATGTGCCAGAGGTTGTCTTTGGTTGGCAGGGCGGCGAGCCTACTTTAATGGGATTAGATTTCTTTCGTAAAGCCGTTGCTTTACAGGAGAAGTATAGGCGCCCTGGTATGAGAATACTCAATGCATTCCAAACTAACGGAACTTTATTAGATGAAGAGTGGTGTTCTTTCTTTCATGAGAATAACTTTTTAATTGGTCTCAGTCTCGATGGTCCCGAGGATTTACACGATACTTATAGACGGGATAAAGGAGATGAACCAACCTTCTCTAAGGTGATTAACGGGTTACACCTACTTCAAGAATATAAGGTGGAATTTAATGTACTAACATTAGTGAATAGAGTAAATGGGGATCACCCTCTAGAAGTATATAACTTCCTCAAAGAGGAAGGAGTTAAATTCATTCAATTTATTCCTGGTGTTGCAGAGGTAGAAGGAGAAGTGGCTGAATGGTCGGTACGTCCTAAACAATATGGTCGTTTCCTCTGTAGTATCTTTGATGAATGGATCCGTCATGATGTAGGAGAAGTCTTTATTCAGCACTTTGATGTGCTCCTTGGTGCTTGGATGAGTATGGAACCAGCGCTTTGTATCTTTAACCGTACATGTGGAACAGCCCTAGCACTTGAGCATAATGGTGACCTCTACTCATGTGATCACTTTGTCTTTCCTCAGAACCTTCTAGGGAATATATGCGAGAGTCCTCTTAAGGAACTTGTGAGATCTGAATTTCAGCAAACCTTTGGAAGAGATAAATATAATAAGTTACCTCGTTATTGCCTTGAATGTCCCTTCCTTTTCGCATGTAACGGCGCTTGTCCAAAAGATCGTTTCATAAAGACTCCAGATGGGGAAGAAGGTTTGAATTACCTTTGCGCAGGATATAAGATGTTCTTCACTCATATAGATCCTTATATGCGTATTATGGCTCGTGAGGTAAGAGCGGGGAGGCCAGCGAGTAACATAATGAATGAGTTTCAAAAGGATAAAGTTGGACGTAATGATCCCTGTCCATGCGGTAGTGGGAAGAAATATAAGCATTGTTGTTTAAGCCTTAATTTTTCCTAAAATACGTGATATAAATTAATAAATAGCAAGCTAAAATACTTGTTTTCGTTCTGTCTTTGTGATATAATATATTACGTAAATACGCTATAGGAGGCGGATCGTCATGTCTTATCCAGAATGGGTTTTAAAGCACAAACGTAAGGGAACAGAGATTCGCAAGTTCAGCAATCATTATTATCTTTACA
>DIRN01000015.1 GCA_002426645.1 Firmicutes bacterium UBA5435
AAAAATGGCGGGAATTTAGGTTATCAATATACTTCTTTGTAAATGTTAATTTCTCATCTTCACTACGCAGTTCGTCAAACTCTACGGTATTTAGAATATGTAGGTATAATCCGATACCTTTGATTAACGGTAGGTCTGTTGTCAACTCCCGTTCATCACCGTAGAAATGCCGTTCGTGCCGGGCCCACAGGATAAGTCCCCTATTAAAAGGTAGGGGACTTATTTACAGGGGCAAAAGACAGTATCCTCTGGAGTGTCTCTTTTCTTAACCTTTCAACAGCATCGAAGTCCATGTACGGTACATAATATGATTCCATCTCGTCGTGAACTTCCTTTGCCTCATTCAAGAAGAACACAGCTCTATTTAAGAGCTCAAAAAAGAGTTTCCAATCATACTCTGCAACGCTAGCTAAACGCTTTAATTTCGGCTTATAAATACAATCATTAAGGTCTATTACCTCATCATCGGGTTTGGGTTCATACTTGTGAGGTTCCTCTGAAGTGACTACTGCCATACCTATATCTGGTATGAGAAGGTGCTCTAGCCTATCTGGATCAAGGGCACAGTGAAAGACCTCAATATCGCAACCACGTTCTATGCCAGCCTCTAAGATTCTCTCCACTACCCTAGATTTGAATGGACCAGGTGCGCCCTTAAGTATATACCTTTTTTCTACCCTTCCTACTATAGTATCAAGGTGGTTTATAGGACCAGTAGGCGTTATAGCGCTGGCAAAGAGGTGACGTTCTTCGCCAGGTCGAAGCAGAACTTTCTTTCTCCCGTAGATCTTCCTAAGTAACTTGTGAATGAGCTTATTTACCTTACCTACATTTAACCCTTCATTATAGACCGCGTCTAGATCATCATAAACATCCTTAGCTGCTTTAAGGAATCTATATGCTCTAGAGAAATTCTGTCCTTTCTCTCTATTGCACTCCATGATCTCTCTCTTCTTTGATGTTAACCCTTTCTCGTCCCAAAACTTACCGAGATCTATTATCTCATCAACGCATCCAGGATTCTTTGGCTCGACGATATGAGGGGCTGTACCATCAATGAGTGCCACCTGGATATCAGGTATAACCACTCCATCAATGGAAGTACTATCTGAGGAACAGCATTGAAATTCCAGATCATAACCGTTAGCTAGCATAGTCTCACTGATCTTCTTCATAAAGGTAGATTTGCCTACACCGGGACCACCCTTAATTACTAATATCCTAGCTGCGTCTGGTTTTATTATATAATCGTAGAATGAATAGAATCCTTTACACGTATTCCCACCAGGAAATACCTTCTTCACCCAACCGCTACCCATGCTTAACACATCCCCTTTCTATTTAAAAGGGGATCCTGCATAGATATTCTTCACAGCATCCCCTATTATTTTGGGCTTGCGGTATTATATTATTCACAGTTTAAAATTGGGTGCTTGTACGGTTCTTGATAATAGTTCAAAAAGAAAAACCTACCTCGCAATCTTCCAACGTTTCCTTAGATGGTGGTGGTGTAAGGAGACTCACTATGATTAATGCAAGGCTAGAAGCGATAAACCCTAATATACTAAAGTGTACAGGAAGTGGCCTCACAAATTGAGCTATATAGCCAGCTATTATAGCGACCACGAGACCAACTACCATTCCTGCAATACCCCCCTCACGCGTAGCTCTCTTCCAATAAAGCCCAGCAAGTAGGGGTGCGCAGTAAGTAGAAAGCATTAACCCTATACCCATCCAGATAAGCCATGCCAGCAAGGCGGGAGGCTTGATGGCCAAAAAGAATGCAAAGATTCCACTGAGTAGAACTGTAAGTCTACTTATCTTTCTCACCTTTGCGTCATCTGCTTCTGGATGGAGAAGATTCCTATATATATCCCAACTGAATATAGAGCCTATCGTAAGCATTAACCTGTCAGTAGTTGACATTACAGCAGCCAACACTATAATGGCAAAGAGAACCCATAGACTTTCAGGGAAAGAATGTTCTATAGCCGCGACAATAGCATAATCTGGGTGTGGTACTGTAAAGAGCCCGTCTATTGCCATTGCTCTAGCTGCTAGCCCTCCTATCTTAATAAATGTGAACGATACTATGTATATTAAAAAGGCCCAGAAAGGAGCCCATTTATAGTAGCTAGCCTTCTTAGCTGAAAGAACATTATTAAGAGCATGAGGTGCTGTGGCTAATCCAAATGTCAAAAGAAAGAAGAAGGATACTAAATACAATGGGGTTAAGAAAGCATATCCTTCTACTGGCGGATGAACCTGAGGATAAGCCAGAGAAACCATATTAGGATCTATCTGAGCCAACCTGGTATTGATATATGTTAGACCACCAGCCTTTTGAATGACAACAGGCATTAAAACTATAGCGCCTATTATCAGAGCCAATCCCTGAACAAGAGTAGTATATGCGACTGCATATAACCCACCAAGGAGTACATAAACAGTTATAACTATTGAAGAGATCAAAAGGGCATAAATGTCCGGTATTTTAAAGTACCAGGAAAGTACTATAGTTATAGCGCGGAATTGTCCTACTAAATATATAAAACTTATTACCATTCCAGCTACTCCAGCCAGACCCCTAACTATCTTTGGTGACTCAAATCTACGAGCCAGATAATCCTGGACCGTATTGTATCCAAACTTAGCGCAGACACGGTGGATCTTTGTTCCAAAGACTACCATCAAAACAGCTACACTAAAGCAAACGAATATAGGCTCCCACATGCTGGGCCATCCAGCAATATATGAAAGTCCACTGGAACCTAAGACAGTCATACCACTCATGACTGAACCTACTATTAAAATCATGAAGGCCATAAACCCTAAATTTCTCCCTGCAACCATATAATCTTCTGCGGTCTTAACAAACTTTGCAGTACGGCCTCCTATATATAATACAATAGCAAAATATACTACAATTACAGATATATTTGTTATACTCATAACAGAATTTCTCCCTTCCCTTTATGAAACCATTAAATTAATCCTTTGGATTGTACTTGACTCCCCATGTAATGAGAAGGGTCCCAATCCCAATAATAACTGCGGACATAACTACTGCTGTAGAAGAAGGTAATCCATAGAGCATTCTAAGCCCTCCTTTCATTAAAGATCGCTTACATTTGGGTATGGTATTAAGGGAGGCTACTTGATAGAGGAAGTTTTTAGGGAATAGGAGAAGAAATAAAAAAACGCCTGAAACGGCGCGTGTATAGGCATATATTTCCCTACCATCCTCGCCATCCTACCGATAGACCACTTATATATTAGCCTTAAATCCTTATAAACCTACCCTGCATCTTCAAAAAAACAGATGCCCTACCGTCCTAACACTATCATATTCGACAATAACTTAAAAATTCCTCCTTATGCTCATAACTTTTATAAGTTCTAAAATTAAATAAACTATAATATCTATTAAAGACAGAGACTCGTATACGGTAGGTGGATAGATAGTGACTAGTTTGCTTCGCAGATATTTGATTATCTTTATAGTCCTAGGTATTCTTATAGGATTTTTCGCAGTTGGAGCCTATAGGCTCATACGCGAAAGGATAACTTATGAAGTCTATGATGAAGTTATAACATATTCTAACATTAAATATATACCTGGTTACTCAAGTGGTCCACAGATTACAGCAGGTTCAGCTATATTAATCGACGGAGAAACTGGTATCGTGCTCTTTGCTAAAAACGAACATATGAGGAGACCTCCCGCTAGTACCACTAAGATAATGACAGCTTTAGTAGCTCTGGAACGCGGGGAGTTAGATGATATAGTAACTGTAAGTCAAAGAGCTTCCAGAGTGGGAGGCTCATCATTATGGCTTAAAGCAGGACAGAGGTTGACCTTAGGGGAATTAATAGAAGGTACCCTTGTAAAATCTGGTAACGACGGCGCAACTGCCATAGCAGAGCATATAGCAGGTTCCGAAGAAGAATTTATACACCTAATGAACAGAAAAGCCAGACAAATGGGGGCTTTGAATACTCAATTTAAAAATCCCCATGGTCTTCCAGCAGCTGGCCATTATTCTACCGCCTTTGATCTTGCACTTATTACAAGGTACGCTTTAAGGTATGAAAAATTTGCACAGATAGTTCGGGAGAGAATCACCACAATAGATTTTCAGGGCCAGGACTGGGGACAGCAGATCTACAATACAAATAAGTTATTATGGTCTTTTGAAGGAGCGGATGGTGTAAAGACAGGTACAACTAGTGAAGCAGGCTACTGTCTCGTCTCCTCCGCTACCCGTGATGGACGTCAATTAATCGGAGTAGTCCTAAGAAGTACAGCACGCTGGCAGGACTCTGCTAGACTTTTAGAATACGGATTTGCTAACTTTGAACTTATACACCTTCATTCAAGAGGAGATGAAGTTCAAACCATAGAGATAAGTGGAGGTATGGTAGACCAGCTCCCGCTCATATCAGGAGCAGAACTTAATATTGTGATTCCTAAAGGAGAAAAAGACCTCTTAGAGGTAGTATTTATACCTAAACGCGAAGCTATAGCCCCATACCAAAAGTATGAAACTGTAGGTGAATTAAGGGTTACTTTAAAGGGTGAAGAGGTAGGCTCTGTACAACTCCTCGCTTCCACATCTATTCAAAGAAAAACGATAATAGCCATAACATGGCGTTGGATAAACATCACCTTAAAGAAGCTCTTAGAAATAACTATTTCTTTCTTAGGTAGAATGTAAAACTACCGCTGTTTGTGTATTATGAATTTTAGCTTTTCCGCATTTATCAATATCCCGTCCTCCATACATAACACGGATAATGGTAACTGTTTTATCCTCGGTCTTTAGGATGTAGAACACGATGAAATTGCCTACTGGCATTTGGCGTAGTCCCCTACTATGCCACGGTTCCTTTTCAAATACTAAATCTATGCTAAATGAAAAACTTGTGACAGAAACAAATAACCGTCAGCAAAAATTCCTGCTGTAATATCATCCCGGGAGACTTCGTATTCCCTTAATGGTATAATATCCTCAGGGGGCTTATTTGCTTCAAACAGTAAATAAGCAGAAATCAGTAGGACTGAAATTGCAATAATAGATATGATGATTTTTCTTTTGGTTGCTTTTTTCATTCATATATCTTTATACCTCGCTTTTCATTTAGAATATTCTCATAATACAGAGTATAAATGGGCGGTGTATCAAAGCTGTATCCCTATTGCTTCATAGTTGCACCACTTTTGATTTAGAAAAGCCGTACAAAAATTTTTATCAAGTCCCATACAACACAGTTATTCAATCTGCCGGATAATTCCCATAGGCGTACACTGGCTCGCTTGTCCTAACGGATTATCTCGCAAAATACGGGTTATATGCGTTCGATTGATACTAAAATCTGACGTACCCAAAATCTTGCCTCCAAGATCGTTGACATCGACAATCACACATTCAATCCCAAGATGCTGTGACACCTCCCGCGCGACATCGTTAGGTCGGACGGGTCCTAAAACGACGCATTTATTGTAGGGCGGCAAGGTATAGGGCGTCGGTCCATCAATGCTCTCTGCACGGGGACCTGCTATTTTATAAAACCAGCCGCGTTTACCCAAAAGCTTGCCGATTACCGAAGTAAAGGCTGCAAAGAGTATACGTGGCGTACCGCATTCGCGTAGCGCCATTTCCATGGTTTCGGGAATACCCAACCCAATGCCGAAGGGCGATTTATACACAAACCGGGCAAGAATGCGTGCAAGCCTGCGGGGATGAATCTTGTCCAGCGGAATCGCACGCTTTTGCGAGCAAGCCACGGCCTTTTCAGAAATAAACAAAATATCGCTCTCTTGAATATACTTGGCTGCATATTGCTGAACTACATCGGTTATATTGTCTTGTTCTGTTATAACATGGGTTTGAATGGGAAGGCGGACATAATGTATGCCATCGACCTCGATAATCTTATTTTTTCCTTCATTTAAACTAAGTAAAGACATAATTTCACTTCCTTTAATACAGAGTATAAATGATCGATGCATCATAGTTGTATCCCTATTGCTTCATAGTTGCACATTTTTATTGGAGTAGGAAGAATTTTGGAAAATAGCTTTGACACAGAATTTTACGCAAAAATACGTCCTGACGCGGCTTAAAAAGCCGCCCAGGACGTATTTTCCTGTTAAAAGTCTTAATTTATTTGTATCAGCATTATTGCAATTTTAGTTTTGTATCTTATCTGTGCTGTATAGTGACATATAGG
>DIRN01000014.1 GCA_002426645.1 Firmicutes bacterium UBA5435
CTCAAATAAAGAAACGCCTAACAGGGGTGCGGAACATGAGATAATTAGTTTATTGACGAATAATTTAAGATGAAACTTGCACAAAATCAGAGATTAGGGGCGGATCATAATGAACGCTAGTTTAAAACCAGCGAAATCACTCGTTCTAGCTACTTTCTTTGACTATGTACTCTATTGAGCAAAATACATAAAAATTGATGCTATTAGTGCACTTCGGTATGAATTCCTATGGTTTTTCTACTGGGATGCGGAATATGAATTATTTAGTAGCTCGGCACTGGATTATCACAGTGCCGAGTAATACGATAAAGGTCTATGCTTCATTGGATAGATTATCTAAATAAGAAGGTAGTTATAATAGCTATGATTAACCAAGCAATTAGAATGATGCATAGTATTATAGCATTATGTAAGGCCTTTTTATCTCTAGCTAAGATAATCTTCCCTTCGTTGCGTCTTCTTTTCATCCTAATCCATAGTAATAGGGGCCAGCTGATAAAGAGGATACTTAGCAACAAAACTATCCAACTATATGCCAATATATCTTTCATTAATATCACCCAATCTATAAGCACCTAGGTTATCCAGATGGTAATTTTGAAAACCATGCTAATAAAGTTTGGAAAAGACTATAGGGTACTATGGGTGAGATAACGTGGTGTCCTAAATCTACAAGTCGAAGACCTAAAGTTTAGTCTTGGATCTCAAACTCTTCCTTACCGGCACCGCATATAGGACATACCCAATCATCAGGAAGATCTTCAAATGGAGTATTTGGAGGTATATCGACCTCTGGATCTCCCTCTTTAGGATCATAGACATAACCACATAAAGTGCAGAGATATTTCTTTAAACTATTTTCATTCGTCATATTATTAGCCTCCTCAGATCTTTTTTCTGCAATATAAGTTGGGGCGGTCTTAGGTGCTCTACCCCTTTTGATCTTATGGTAATAAGAATAAGTCATTGGTTCACCTTCAGCAAGTATACCAGCATCAGTCACGAGACCAAGAAATATGCTGTGGGTGCCCGCATCTATCTGGTTTATTACACGTGCTTCTAAGTATGAAAGGGTAGAGTCTAGTATTACTGGAAGACCCTTTGAAGTCAAACGATAATTTACGTCTTTGAACTTGTCTAACGTTCTACCTGATTGGAAACCGAATTTAGCTATTAAATCCATAGTAGAATCTGTCGATAGGACAGATACAGAGAAAAATCCGCTTTTTTTGATAAATTCATGTGTTAGATTTTCTTTGTTTATGCTAACTGCAATGGATACAGGTTCAGATGTTATCTGAAAGACTGTATTAGCGATTTGGCCGTTAATCTTATCGCCGTATTTTGAACTAACTATGTATAAACCATAACTGATACTATAAAGAGCTTTATGATCCAAGATTTCTCCTCCTATGCTTGCTAACGTTAATACACCCTCCTTGAATAAGTTCCTGTCTTTGAGAGCCATGGCCTAGGCCATGGCTCTCAAAGCATCTAGACTCAATAATTTTCTGATAGAACTTCGTAGAAACTTTGTGGATGCAAGCATGCTGGGCATAGTTTAGGTGCTTCTTTCCCTTCATGAATATAGCCACAATTTCTACATTTCCACTTTACTACTTCGTCTCTTTTGAAAACTGTACCTTCTTTAACCCTTGTTAGCAAAGCCTTGAATCGCTTTTCGTGCTCTTCCTCTACTTCTGCTACCTCGCGGAAGAAATCAGCTATTTCATTAAACCCTTCTTCTCTGGCAACCTTCTCGAATTCAGGGTACATGCTTGTCCACTCGTGGTTTTCTCCACCTGCAGCAGCTTCCAAATTCTCTTCTGTAGTTCCTATCTCATTACCAATTAATCTTAAAATTCTCTTTGCATGTTCTTTCTCATTGTCAGCTGTTTCTAAGAATATTGCAGCGATTTGTTCGTAACCTGCCTTCTTAGCTACGCTTGCAAAAAAAGTATACTTATTTCTAGCCTGGGATTCTCCAGCAAATGCCTCTCTTAGATTCTTCTCTGTTTTGCTCCCTTTTAGTTCCATCTAAATAGCCTCCTTATATTAAGATTCTGCAACGCCTCTCCATAGCCCATGCTTATTACAATACTCACGTGCAATAATATTATCCCCTTCTACCTTGAAGATAGCTACAGGAGAGTCATCAGGCTTTAAGAATTGCCTGTATGCCTTATTATCAACTACTATTTGTATCCACTCGATGTAATGATCTTCCTCCATAGGATGGTCTACACTACCAACTGTTACCTTAACACCATCTGGCAGCCTTTCAATTACAGGTACATGCTTTTCTTTAGCTGCATCAAAGGTATTCTCGTTAAAAAGTTTCATGGGTTTACCGCAGCATACAAGGGTTCCTTCACCTTCATGAATCATCTCAACTATGTTGCCGCAAATCTCACATTTGTAGATCTCTAACCTATTGGTCATAGTTGCTCCCCCTTCTTTTATCTTGAAAATGAGTGGATTATAAACCCTATAGTATTTACCATTCTTTTGACTTCATTATAAGTTATGGTCACGATCAATCCCTAGGTAATGGGTTACCCTAGTAATGTTTGTCCTATCTGTTAAAGTATTATTAAATTCATACAATCTAAAATGATACCCTCCAAGTTTTTAGATTGTATATAATATATCAATTAACTTCTTATAATGCAAGTTTTAAATATAAGTAAATTTCTAAAAATTATACCTTTTCCTCGAAAACTTGATCATTTTAATCTTTATATTGATATTATAAGAATAGGTTGGAGGAAAATCAAATAAAAATCTTCTTTTATACACCTAAATCTTTTGAAGAATTAGTATTAAAGTTTTCATAATATGTTAAGTTTAGGTGCTAAGATCTCTGGTAGAATGGAACTAAAAGACGGCTTTACAATTAGCGGAGATGTTCTTGGGGAACCATTTTATACTATAAAGGGTCAGGACTGAGAGGTTTCTAACGGAACAAGACTATGAGCAACTATCCTAAGCTTCTTTGTTGGTGCTGAATATGCCCTAATGGACAATTATCTACTTAGAGCTGGTTATATATACCACTGGAGACATACATATTAAAGATAATCCGGAAGACAAGTTAGAACACGCGTATAAAACGTTCTACATAGAAGCAGGTTTTAATTTTTAACATAGCTATATATCCTGAATTCCCGTAAAATT
>DIRN01000096.1 GCA_002426645.1 Firmicutes bacterium UBA5435
CACCTAGCATTTACCTACTCAATCAATCTTTAGTTTACTCCGCTGATATCAGCGTAACCTGTGAACATAACGAGAAGGTGGATGTCAAGAATTGATAGTGAACCTCTGCGTAAATAGCACTCCAACCTTGTTCGGGTTTTTCTAAATAGTATTTGATGCCGGTATCGACCTCAGATACATTTGATTTAAAACTACTCCATGTGGCTTTGCGAAAGTCCCGAGTAGGTGAATGGGCTACCCAAAAGTCTACGTCTACAGCATCTGGACGACTCTCTATTATAAGTTCTATGCCACCTTGTTCTTTATTTATCTCCCATGAAAGGTCAGGCAAGGCAATTAATCCTGTCATAGCTAAATAGAAGGCACTCATTGTTTTTACTATTCGTTCGGGCTCCTTTTCTATATTCAGATCATGTCCTGCATTTGGTACGTAGAGTATATATTTTTGTCCTATAAGATCGTGGTAATACATATTAAGAGCATCAAGGGGCCAATAGGGGTCATTTGTTCCGATAAATATTAGCTTAGGCATTGTTATTCTATCTAAATAAGAGTAGGGATCTACTAACTTTGCAAGTTTTTGACCTTGCTCTGAAGATAGCATCCCTGGAAGGTCTAGCATTGTATAGTCTCCGATTTTTTCAGTGAATTGCCCCCAGGCTTCGATTTGGTGCTCCATTTGTCTATTTAAATTAAGGTTATCGTAGACAGCTGGTACTATGCCTTTGATTCGTTGATCTACAGCTGCAGTAAGCCATGTTGTCCATCCTCTCTTTGAAGCACCAAAGACAACAAAGTTAAGGTTCTTCTCATTCCATTTACTAGCTGCATAAGCTTCTATAACATCCATGGCTGCCACCGTAGCCTTGGTCATAGGTACCAGGAGGGGCCATGCAAGATCATATGTTTCTAAATATTTTAAAAAGGTATAGGCAATTATAGCGTCTTCGGACATTACGCCAAAGAGGGGTTGATTAGGTATATCATGTAATATAGCTATAGGCATCTTAAGTGTATTTGCTACTTGCCCCATAATCTCCAGTTCATCATTGCCACTACCGCTCCCGGTGATAAAGAGCAATGGTAATTTAAAGGTGTACATACCTTTAGGCTCAATTATATTTAACCTGTGCTTCCACTCGATACCTTGCCATTTCTGAGAGGTAAATTCCAGAAAATGTACAGTGATTCCTGGTGCCATTGTCTCGGTTTTTAATAACTTCCAGTTGAAGCTCTCCTCCGGGCTAGCCACATAATCCAATAGAGGCTCAGCTAATGAGTGTGTGGATACTGTGATAAGTAAAATCACTATAAAAAGAGCTGATGCCAATTTAAAACCTCGCGTCATCGTAAAAACCTCCTCTTATAATCTTTTGTAAAGGGTATTATAGGACCTATGCCTCCTTTCTCTTGAATAGAGGACTAAGTTATCTACTTCAATTAGACCGCATTTAGTTTTCTTATTCGCCATAAAAGGCTTTTTTCCTCCCTTACTAACTTAAGGAAATTTGAGAGAGTAAGAAGATGATGAAAACCTTCTTATTTGGAAAAAGCTACTATGGTGTGTTGAAGTTAGAAGCCATCTGTTTAGTTTTATTATAAAACACTCATAAATAAAATTGGGGCATGTATATACACGCCCCAATATAGTAAAATTATCTTTTTAGCTCAAGAAGTTATTTTTTCCCCCGTCCTCGTCCTACACCTTGGTTTTCGTTATCATCCTCATCTTCAACATTATTCTTAGCTTCATTCTTTTCCGCACGGGTTTTTTCCTTCTCTTGTTTCTTTAATTCTTTCTCCTGATCCTTTAATTCCTTATAGGTATTACGGACCTGTTCACGCAGGTCTTTATTTTTCATGATATTCTCCATTTCCCCTACGTCTTCAGGTTCAATATCAAGGGCTTCGAATATCTCCTCCCAGGATTGCTCTGCTTGTCGTAGAGAGAGTACTGCCTCAAGTTGGGTGGATTCTCCGGCGTAAGCAGCTACTGTAAAAGCCATAAGAAGCTCCTGCTTTTTAAAGCCTGTTGTGGCAAGCTCAACTATATCAGATTCGCTAAGTTCAAAATTAATGCTAAGTAGCTCTTCCATGCCTGCTTCATCCAAGGCCTTTTTATCAGAATTACCAAGCACTCCTTTTACTCCTTGACCAAGTCCATTATATTCTAAACCTAGTTCTTTAGATATTTCACCTAAGCCAAGGCCTTGGTCACGCATATCTAGTATATCATCCATACCTTTCTCAGCTGCTGAAGCTAAACTTGCCATGATGACGATCTCGCCCCATCCAAGTTCCTTTGAGCGTAGCTCCTGGATATCTTCTAGAGATAAAGATAGATCTGGGAAGGCAGTAATAATATTTGTAGCGAAGACTTCCGAGAATGCACTGTCATCATCAACATCGTCAACATCATCAATGTCCTCTACTATCTCTTCGTCTATTGGTTCGATTTCATTAGCTAAAACCATACATAGAGGCATAAATACTAACATTATACATACCATTAATGCTAAAAGAGATTTCGATCTTTTCATTCTTCTCCTCCTCCTATAGGTACTTGAGCACAGTTAGGGGATGTGCGCATATTCTCTTAGTAGCGAGATAAAATAAACCTGCATCCTAATGTCTATTCTCAGGAAAGCAGGTACGCTATTTTTATTCATCCGGCAACTCGGCTATCATCGCGCGACCCTCCTGGCGGCTTTAGACCCGTAGTTTTGCGTCCTTGCCTTTCGACAAGTTTGCCCTTTCTTATAATATATTTCGGCATCTTTTATATAATATATATGATCATTTTTATTTTATCACATATATATAAGTTATTCAAGTTTATGACTTGCTATGAAGATTTTTTCTTCCTTTTGAGCAGATAAATAAAGAATGGTCCTCCAGCTAAAGCAGTTATTATTCCAACCGGAAAGCCTAGAAGTCTCGCTATAGTATCTGATAGAATTAAAAAAGCGCTACCCATAAGGGCAGATGCTGGAAAGAGGATTCTGTGATCAGGCCCTACAATAAGTCGCGCTATATGTGGGATTATAAGGCCTACAAATCCTATAGTACCACTAACACATACAGCTATAGCAGTTACTGATGAAGCAGTAAAGAGCATGAAAAATTTTAGTTTCTCTACTTCTATTCCTAGAGTGCTAGCTGATTCCTCCCCTAATAGTAGAGCATTCATTTCACGAGCAAAAATATATAATAGGATGAATCCTATTAAGATATAAGGGAAAAGAGCTCTTACATCCTTCCAATCACTTGTAGCAAATCCTCCTAAAAGCCAGAAGAAGATTCTTCTAAAGTCACTAGAGGCTATAGTCATAATCAATGATGTGATGGCGGAAAGACATGAACTCACGGCAATACCAGCTAAAAGAAGGGTAGAGGTATCTAAATAGTGCCTCTTACGCGCGATAGAATAAACTAGTGCTAAACTACTCATAGCCCCTATAAGTGCCATGAAAGGAACAGAGCTTATAAGAGGGAGGGAGAATGTGGAACCAAAGACCATAGCTATTGTAGCTCCGAGACCAGCACCAGACGAGACCCCTATTACATAAGGGTCAGCCATAGGGTTCTTAAAGAGCCCCTGATAGGTGACGCCTGCTATAGAAAGTGCTACACCTACAAGTGCGTTAAGAAATATGCGTGGCAATCGTATTTGGAAGAGTATCACATAATGGGATACAGGCCACTCTTGAGAAGGTATTAGCTTCCCTAATAGCGGGATTTCAGAAATGAGCATATTAAGCACTTGTAAAAAGCTAATGGATGATGAGCCTCTTCCAGCAGCAAAGGCCATTACTATAATATTAATTACAAAGAGAATGGTAAGGATATATCTTCCCTTTGAGATTTTTTTAATAGTCTCTGGTTCCACTTTATCTCCGCGCCAGTAAGGATTTATTCTTGGCGCTATATCCTCTCTATTTTATAGTTCTACTTGAGTTTCCTCTATAAAGATTTGTGGATAGAAGAAACGTGCTAATGTTTCGATACCTTCTATTATTGCAGGCGCTGGCTGCGAGACAATATCAGGATTTATCAGGTAAACCCTATCTTTCTTCACAGCATCTACTACATTAAATCCTACACGCTTCTTTATTTTATCAACTGTTAGATCCTCCCATGAAGCTTCCCCAGCTACGTACACCTGGGGATTTAGCACAATTATATCTTCGGTATTCAAGGCGAACCATCCAGTTCCTTTATTTGCAGCGATGTTTGTTCCTCCTGCCCAGAGTATAAGGTCATTTTGGAAAGTACTATTACCTGTGGTCCATATACCTGAGTTATCAGTCATTGCTTCATAGAAGACGCGAGGACGCTGGTCTTCTGGGATATCCTTCACTTTGGATTGGATATTATCTAGCCGCCTTTGAATATCTTCTATAAGTGTATGCGCTCTCTCTATGCATCCAGTGACCTTACCAACTAAGTCTATAAGATCTAAGGTTTCTGATAAATTATCAGCGTTTACCACTATTACTAAAAAGCCTAGGTCTTCAAATCTCTTAAGGTCTTTATCAGATATAAATCCGTAGGCTAAGATAAGATCAGGTGACAAAGATACGATCTTTTCAAAATCAAGGCTAAAGGCATCGCCTACATTTTCTATGGTTCCTTTACCTTCAGCAGAGTCATAGGCAATAACACCCACGATCTTAGCTTCTAGGCCCATAGCAAAAAGAGTCTGTGTGTTGCTTGGAGCTAATGAAATTATTCGTTCTGGGACTTCATTTATAGTAACTCTTCGACCTAGGGCATCTTCTACTGTTAAGGGAAACTCATCTGCTCCATATATCGCTCCGCTTATATGGGTAATAATTAGAAGCATGATTATTATAGAGAGGGTGATTCTTTGCAAGTTTTCCTTTTTTATTATTCTACTCATACATTAAATACCTCCGTTTTAAATTTTTAAGAGTTGATAAGTCTTAAATAAATAACCCCTAGCCTTTCTATATGACCAGGGGTTTCTAACAAATATGTGGTTCACCGCGTACAAATACAAGGTGCATAATATACCTTCCCCCTTTCGCCCGAAGGTCAACGGTATACATGAATAGGCAGGTCTCCTGGCTACCGGATCATCAGCAAAGACTGCACCTTCCCATCTAACTCTTCATTTAATGAGTTTTATGACAGTGGTATACGCAGCGCTTCACCGGCTACAGTGGCGGGACCGCGCCGTTTACGAAGATAGATTTCTTCGCTACGGACTTCCCTTTTAAATCTTCTAAGGCCCTTTAATAGAGTGTAAAGAACAATAGAAGATACCTGTTCATGTGATTTATTAAATTTTATATCTTATATCCTCATATTCGTTATTTATATGCATATTCCTCCTATTATATAAAAAGATTTTAAAAAAAGTGTAAAATGACAAGCTAATTTTGTCTAAATGTAGTATAATATAGATAAGAGGAGAGGATACAGACCCCAGTATCATTTTTTCAATTTAAAATATGAGCGGAGCGGTTGAAGAGAGACCCTTAATTAGAAAGCTGGGGGATGCACTGATCAAAAGATGGTAGCGTAACCGCACCTTACATAGAGCGGCTTAAACTTTTCTATAAGACAAGTATATTATATAAGCTTACTTTTTTCTCAACGAGTGGCTCTTAGGTGTGTTAACACCATTATTGATTAGGTGTATAATGCGAAGGAAGATGGTAAAAGAGTCGCTATATGGTAGGTGGTTCAATGGAAAAAGTAAAGTGTCTGAAGTGCGGGAATCTTATCTTCTCTGCGTACTTTCAGGATGAAGCATCTGTGATTTGCCCTTATTGTAAGAAAGAATTTATTATCACTAAGAGGATGAGAAAACCCGCTACAGACAAAAAGAATAAAGAGGAATAAAGCCAACCAGGTCTACATGTTATAGAAGCCTCAAGAGAGATAAAAGGGGCGTATCTATGGCTGTAGACCTTTTTATTCGCTATTCAGCTCTGAAGAGTAAAAATTTTT
>DIRN01000048.1 GCA_002426645.1 Firmicutes bacterium UBA5435
GCATATAAGATATCCTCCAGATTTTCCCCAATTATAGTAGCCAAAGCTTACTGGAATCTGGACTGGTGTAAGTCCACCGGACTCATTTCTAGCATACACGTCCTTTATCTGGATCGTCTGATTCTCTACCTCAAAGAATAAATGAGTCCCTGGAATGATCAAATCAGCCGCATCATCCTTAGTAGGAAATACGCCAGATACTTTTAGAATGAATAAGAGAACTATAATAACAAGTGCGCTCACTGTGTATTTCATTATTTTATTCAATTTCATCCCCCCTATTAAAGGACCTTTCTAATGGTACTTTGTGGAGCTATGAGATGCCTTATTGATTTAGAATTTTCAATCCTTAAAAAGGTCTATCCTGCCACATCCATGTGTTAAAGGACAGACCTTTTAAGTCAGACGGTTCTCTTTTCCTATCAGGCAATCTCATAGCGTCATGAGAACGCTTGCATCAACATGGATATTACATTAGTAATCGTTTGTGTCATTGCAGCTCCAAGTATTATACCTAAGAATAAGGGTTTGAGTTTAGTATAAAGGGATTGTCCGCCCCAGCGTAGTGCTAAATTCTTTACGAGCAATGCTATAAGTGCATTGACCCAAGCTCCTCCTATCCACAGTCTAGTATGGCCTATAGCAAACCCTATAGGATCAAGTGGCCACCATACGAACTTTAGTTGCATAAATGTAAAGAAGGCAGCAAAGAGAGCTCCTACACCAGTACTTATAAGAACACCATATGTCTTACCCTCTAAGATCTCTGCAACGTAAGGGTAGTGGAATGAGTCATAACTATAGCCATTCCAAAAGAGCCCTGGCCAAGTGGGAAAAGTAGCAGCGCCATATTCATAAGCTGGTGGTACTAAGATTAATAATCCTGCTACAAACGATACTGCAAAGATAATGAGCATACCCCATCCCACATCAGATCGTCGCAACTTCACCCTATCTGCTAATTGGCAGGATTCAAGGGTCCAGCCTACAGGCATGAAATGAGCACCTTTATCGAACATTCTATAATAAGCCGCACCGAACATACCCTTAATTCCCATTCCTGGAGTTCCCCCTAAACCATCACGCATTACTGTATGAGCTAAGAGTTCAGGGTAACTCGGATGGCCTACCATAGCCCTACCTCTAGCAAACCCCACACTACATCCGATTATAATAAGCAGCATAAAGAGGGCTGCGCGGACAGGTTGTTGGAAGAAAAACATTACAAAGAATAAAAAGACTATAGCCCCGCCTATAACGAATAAAAATGCGGCTTTATAAGAAAAGAGCTCATTTGACTTCTTCTCTTTCTTCTCTGAAAATGCTTCCTTCCACATTACTTTTATCTGATTACGTAATAGCCATAGGCTACTTATAGTAATAGCAATATATGCCCCCACGTTAAATTGAAAAGCATATTGATATACACCCCTTATCCTGCTTATGCCTAAAGTATAGCCTAGCATCTTAATTGGTATGAATAGAAGTGTAGCGGAAAAGACAATTGAATTTAGCACCCCTGTGGGAGCAAAATAGCAAGCACCTACAAGGATAGGGATTAACTCAGCTCCAGCTGTAACTGCTGGCCACGCAGGTCTGCTCAAGGCATACCAAGCAGAATTGGGATATTCTCTAAATATCCTTTCTATAGGATACGATGTAACGATCACTGGAACAGCAGGAATAAAGGTGCAGAGCCAATTCCATAAAGGTATAAACCCGCCTAGGAGAAATCCTATCCATAATAGATTATTCTTAAAGATAGAAACATAAGTGCCTCCTGGAAGATGGAGCTTTAAATCTATAAGGGTTACAACAGGTTCTGCTAGTGGAAATGTTAGGTGCTCTACCTCTGTCCATCTATACCTTATAAGAGTAGAGAGGCCTAAAAGCATTAAATATATAGAACCTAGGAATACAAGCCACAGAGGAGCCATCCTAATCCACTCGCCCCATGGGATCCCATCCAATCCGCTTCTTCCAAGTCCAAGCCAGTATGCTTTTGCAGAATCTTCATTCATAGGTGTGCCTAATCGAGTGAAGTAATCTACATACGGCTCCCATCTATCTGCCGGCACACTTGTAGCACCTGATAAAGGTATATTTATATGCATCATTGCACTTGGCACTAGGTACATCATACCAGAACTTATTAAGATGGTTCCTACCATTGTCATTATATAAACCATCATCATTTCCTGTCGACTCAATTTAAATCGACCATTCACAAACTTTACAACTATAAAGTTAAATAATAGAATTAATAAAATGGCAAATATACCCGGGGCTGATGGCGCATATTCATAAGATATTGGTTTGATTACTTGTAAGATCTCAGCCTTCATATTAAGCCATCCAATGAAAATAACCCATATACTAGATATAATTATCACGCGAAGGGTAAGACCTTTTTGTGCGCTTTGTTCATTTACAATAGGCTTTTCTTTACTGAGGTCACTTTTACCAGGAATCCCCTGCTTATTATACATGAGATTACCTCCTTCGTCTTGATTTTTTGTGTGTTTAAAGTTGAAAAGAATTTCTAAATAAACCATCGTATATAACCTGCAACAGCCTATATAGAGATCAGAATATATTCATATCCTGATCTCTATATTTATTCTTATTACTTAGACGTCAGTTTCTCCCAACCACCACTTGGTACCGTTGACGGCGGAATAAAATTAGGATCATCTGAAAGACAAATAGCATCCCAGCCAAGAGTACGATAACTCCCATTTGTAAAGTCTAATGAATCAGTGCTAAAGGTATCACTTATCTCTAACATAAAACTTAATTCATTGGCTTTGAGCTTTGGTAATTTAACTCTATCGGCTATCTTTACCCAATCGCCAAAGACTCGACGCGGTCTAACTGAAACAAAAGGAACTAAATCTTCTTTTTCAGTCTTCTCTTCCTGCCACTCTATCCAAGCATATCGCAAGTTCCCCTCAGTCCAATCACGACCACTCTCAGCTATTCTGTACCAAACATCGTATGTTCCAGCAGGGATCTCCTGTGAAGATTTTGCTATAGCTATCCCTCTATCGTTCTTATTTGATAATAATCCACTTCCCTCAAAGACTTGAAGGGCCTTATCAGATTGGCCGAAATCCCAAAGTATCCAAGTAATTTCCATATCAACTGGAACCCACTCCTTAGTCTCAGGGTCCCGAGCTCGACCATCCCTTACCTCAATGTTCTGGTTCTCAACCTCAAGAAAGATCTTAGCTGCAAATATACTAGAAGAAAAAATCATGACCACAAGTAACGATAAGATCATTACACCCACATGCTTTGATATCTTTTTCACTTTTATCCCTCCATGTATAAATTTTATCTACCGCGAACTGTTACCTATTAAACTTTTCTCTTGTATACACCTCCCTTCAAACGGCTATTATCTAATTCTTATCTAAAGGATGCTCCCTTCTACTCTCTTTAATAGCCCAGGCCACATCTTCATATAGCTCTTTTATGTGAGGTGTAAGATTCCAAGCCTTGATTCCAGACAGGTAAAGCCAAACATATCCATCTGATACCCTGAGGGCATAGTGCAAAGCATACTTTCATCCTTTCTTTATAGACCTCTGGTCCACCCTCTAACATACCATCAAAGGCTTATTATGATCTCCTGAGTATTGCTTAGTATCAAAGAAGATGCCTTTTAAACCTCCCATTTTAGCTATAGTAACAACTGATCTCCACTTATCTAAGATAAGAGTCCATGCATCATCGTTAAACCAATCTATATCTTCTACAAGACCAGGCACAATATTTACACGAAGGAAGTTGTCTGTGAATCGCTCGAAGGATATATTATTTTCTTATCTCCTAAAGGTATGGTCTCTCCAGGAAGCACTTCTTTCTTACCTTCCCAGCCACCTACTGGCACAACAGATGCTGGTCATACTGGGGATCATCTGAGAGGCATAATAGCTCATTAGAGCCCAATTCGGGCAAGCTGATCTGATGGCCAACTTTTACCCATTCACCAAATTTCCTATGTGAGCTGGTTGAAAGAAAAGGCGTCAGGTCTACTTTGGTCCTGGCCATTTTATAAGGCCACTCTATCCACGCATACCTTAGGTTTCCCTTCTGCCATTCCCGTCCGGTCTCAGTAACTCTATACCATATATCATACGTTCCAGCTGGTATTGGATGGACTATCTTCACTACAGCAATTCCTCTATCATATACGCTCCCGCCTATCCCGCTCCCCTCGAAGATTTGGAGTGCCTTATCAGACTGTCCGAAGTTCCACCTCACCCAGTTAACTTGTATATCTTGATTTTCAACCTCAAAGAAGATCTGTACCCCATAGGGATATCTCCTTCTCAATAGACATGTATGGAGCTAGTTTTCATCTAAAGGTTGTTCCTTTCTACTTTCTTCTATAGTCCATGAGATATCTATGCAAGCAGCTTCTATTTGGGGTGTAGGCTTCCATGCCTTAAGCCCAGACATTAAGAACCAAACGTATCCATCTGATACTCTAAGGGCATAATGTAAAGCATACTTCAGTTCTTCTTTTGTGAACTGCTCGGGCCAGAGACCAAAGCCCACTTTCATCTTCTCCTTATAAAGCTTAGGTACTTGGCTAAGGTTTGCTCCTTGATCCTTTATGAACTCATATGCATCTACAAACTGCTGATACCTCTTATATAAATACGATCCTTCCCAGCCATCTACAAATGTGGCTTTAGGCCCTCCTTCTAACATCCCATCTATAAATGCAGGAAGAAGACCGTAACTATCAGAAGACAAATCTGGATCAGGCATCTGACGAACTCCTACAATTGATGTAGAAAAAGTGAAAATAATAGTTATATCAGGATATATATCTTCTATTGACTCCATAAGTTCTCTTCCGCGTCTTCTAACCTGATCACTGTAGTCTACAAAGCTTTTTTCATTCTTATGTAGTTGATTAGGATACATGAAAGGCGTCCCATTATGATCACCTGAATATTGTTCAGTATCTATAAAAATGCCTTTAATGCCGCCTTTCTTAGCTACTGTAGCTATAAGCCGCCATTTATCTATAATAATATCCCACGCCTTATCGTTGAACCAGTCAACCTCTTCAGCTAGTCCTGGCACCACATTCATACGAAGGAAGTTATCTGTAAAACGCTTAAAGGCAGTTTCTTTTAGGTATTTACTCCACTCATCTACTACATCCCATTGTATCCTCTTAAGTGTAAAGAATTCTTTGTAATGAGGGTATCCCTCAAAGTCACAGGACATAATGATGCCATCTACTGGTAGGGTTTTCTCCATAATGTCAATCTTCAACGTAGTGAAGTTAGGAGTAGGTCCCCCACCACCTCCAAGAGTTATTATCTTCTTTTGATCTAAAGGGATAGTCTCGCTAGGTAAAAGCGTGCTCACACCTTCCCACCCTCCTACTGGTACCACCTGTGGAGGGATGAAATCGGGGTCATTAGAAAGACAGATAGCATCCCATATTGTATAAACATAGCGATTAGTATTATCTGCATCCTCTCCATAGCAAATAAGTTCTTTACTATTAAGGTCAGATAATTGGACCTTCTCGGCTACTTTGACCCATCCTGCGAATGTGCGACGTGGATTCTCACGAAGGTATGGACCTAGATCCCTCTTATTTGTCCTCCCACTCGGCCATTCTATCCATCCATACCACTTGCTCTCTGGGGCGAAGTCCCTTCCACCCACTGTTATTCTATACCAGATATCATAAATGCCGCTTGGTATAGTTCTATCTAGTTTCACTGCAACGGTCCCACTATCAAAGGAACTGCCTCTTATATCACTTGATTCAATGCATATTAAGTAGCTCCCTGATTGTCCCCAGCTATACTGACCGAACTTAGCTTCTGTTTGAAATGGTATAAGTCTACCTAGTTCATCACGTGTATAGGAATCTATAATCTCAACGTTTTGGTTCTCTACTTCAAAGAATAAAGCTGCAGAGACCTTGGAATATAATCCAAAAATAATGAGACCCATAAAAGTCAATATACATATAGATTTTAAGAGTTTTATCATTTTTAATTCTCCATAAACGAATTTTTAAACTTTAAAAGAGACCTGCAGTTACTATTCGTCTATATCGCTTTTGGAATATGAGGACAGAGCCTTTGGGTTTCTCATCATAGAAGGGAAGACGTTCTTCCTCAAGTTCAGGTATAGAATCGATCCTTCCCTCTATATATTCAGTGAGACGCCACGTAGTTGACTCCACCCGTGCACATACTCCACCATACCTTATATCTATAACCTCCCATCCAAATGGTTTATTGGTTTTAAACCATTGTTGGCGATGAGCAACCCTTGTGGCATTTATTCTCTTTAGTAGTTCTGGAAGGTCATCTTCAGATATAGATTTTAAAGCATCACGATCTCCTCTCTTATAGGCATCTATTATACGGACCCCTATATCAGCCTTTAACGACAAGGCCCGCGAGAGTTTTGCTGCGAAGTCAAATATAAAACTCCATTTTGGGTTATTTAGACTATATTCTTGGAACTTCTTCTCAAACATCATATAATGTGAAGAAACAGGCTTTTTCTGAACATAAATGTCGAAAAGGCCTACTAGGGGATCTTGCCAAAGTAGATACTTAGCGGGATTGGCTATACCACCATCATCTTCACCTAAAATCATATCTAAAGACTCTAAGTCTTTAAAAGCCTCATAACTAATACCATTACAAAACTCAAATCTTTCCCTTAATTTAGAGTGATCTACTTGATTGTGGTATCCATGTTCTGCGAATAAATGCAATCCAGGTAATGCTGTGTAGTAATTATTCTCTCCGCCGTCATCATACCAAAGGGTTACAAAGGCCTCTTTGAGCCCTTCGGATTTACAAGCGGAAAGTGCGGCATCTGTATATTTAAAGGCGCGTCCGTATCTAGTGCAGAAACTGGTCCACGTCCAAAGTCCTCCAGCAAAGATAGGCTCTGACCCTAAACTTCTATGGCGCCGTATCCACTCCTTATAAAAGTCCTCTCCTGAGTGATAATAATCCCAGTAGATGAGTTCTACCCCTTCTGGGATCTTTTCAGCTACATCCTGTGGGATGGTGCTATTTAAATCATAGTAACCACCAGTAGGAGAGCCTAAGCGGAAGAACATATCACTCCACATCATGGGTTTAAGTTCTAACTTCTTGGCGATTTCATTAACACGATTTAGGTGTTCTAACATTATTTCAAAACGTGGTTTGTATCCCTTCTTCTGAAGGTAATTACCCAATCCCAACATATGGGCTTCATCCATACCTATATGGATTCTTTTGCTCCTAAATGGCGCAGAAGCAGCCTTTAGCATCTCTTCTATGAACTCATATGTCTCTTCGTTCTCTGCAAGCAAAATATCGTCTGTGTCTCTAAGCTCCTTCATTACTTCCCACTTTAGTGCCTGAGCAAGGTGTCCTAAGGTTTGTATGCAAGGTATCATCTCTATTCCTAACTTGGCAGCATAATCGTCACACTCTTTTAATTCATCGTAAGTATATCTTCCTCTCATGTAACCAAAGTAAGGCTTTCCCGGTATTTCATATGTGTCTTCAGCATATAGCATCATAGTGTCTAAGCCCATAATCGCCATCTTCTTTAGCATGTCTTTTATAGTCTGGGGTTTCATTACCGCGTTTCTAGAAACGTCAAACATAACCCCTAACGTATGGAATTGTGGGGTCTCAGTTATATCCAAATCTTTCTCATTAGACAAGGTTTCTACTAAAAGACCAAGTCCACGAAAGAAGTGGATGTCTCGTTCAAAACCCAGATGGATCTCTTCTTCTTCCTTGCAAATACGTATATTTCCCGTTCTTCTATGTGCTATTACTGGTATGCCCCTACTATCTATCTCAAAGCCTAGTTCTTGGGAAAGCAAAGAAAGTCCATCTTCTAGACCGTAAATGTCACCTATTATATTTAGCCTCACTCTTCGGTACCTCCTTATTGTTCACAATCCATCGTTTATATACAATCTGAGAATTATTACATATCCCTCGATCGGAACAGTAATTTATAAACCAACTTAAATATTTAAGATGATCCATTCCTCCTTTACTATCTCCCACCCCTCTTCTGGTACAGTAGATGGTGGTATATAGTCTGGATCATCTGATATACATATCGCATCCCATCCAACAGACTTGTACTTTCCAGATGTGTATTGTGATTTAGGAAACTCGTCAAGAACCTCTAATATACAGCTAAGTTCATTCCTCCTTAGATCAGGGAGCTCTACTCCTTCTGCTACTCTTACCCAGTCTCCAAAGACTCGGCGTGGTCTAATTGAAATGAAAGGAACTAAATCTTCTTTCGCAGTTGAACCTATAGGCCATTCCAACCATGCATATCGCAAATTGCCTTGTACCCATTCTTGACCTGTCTCAGTCACCCTATACCAAACGTTATAAGTTCCGGCTGGGATAACCTTATTGATGCTCACTACAGCCTTTCCCCTATCATACGCGCTATTCATTACCCCACTCCCTTCAAAGGCATGTAATGCCTTTCCAGATTGACCAAAATTCCATAATACCCAGGTGATTTCTATATCAACGGGAATCCACTCCTTAGTCTCAGGGTCTCGAGCATGTCCATCCCTTATCTCAATGTTATGATTCTCTACTTCAAAGAAGAAAGTCTTAGCAAAGGTATTTGGGGTTAAAAGAAGGAGAAATAATATTAATAATAGCCATACCATACGGGATTTCTTCACTTATACCACTCCTTTAGACTCTTTTTCATACAGTATTAAAGCAACGTATTCTTTTATACCAATGCACCAGAGCCTTATATCCTATAAGCATCCCTCCTGTCAGAATAAAAGTCCACTATATTTTAACTGGATCTATCTTAATAGTGTTAACATACGAACTCTATTTACGTCTCTCCTCAGGCAATCCCCAA
>DIRN01000028.1 GCA_002426645.1 Firmicutes bacterium UBA5435
AAACATTATCTAAGGATCTATAGAGAGATATCCTCCTTAAAGAGCAGAGGTATATATCCTGAAGACCCTCTTGTTCCTGAAAAATTACGCGATATATACCATGCTTATCAACGGGAGATGGCTCGTTTTAAAGCCATGGATTATGATGATATACTTATAGAAACTCTCAAGCTTTTTCAAGAGGGAGGGGCTCTTTTAAATAAGATTTACCCTCGTTTCGACCATCTTCTAATAGATGAGTTTCAGGATGTTAATGCAGTTCAATATGGGTTGGTAAAGCTATGGGCAAGGAAGCCGAAGAATCTTTTTATAATAGGCGACCCTGACCAGGCTATTTATGGTTTTCGGGCGGCTGATTATAGATACTTTGAGAGTATTTATAGGGAATTTCCCCAGGCTAAAGTCTTTAACTTATCTTTAAACTATCGATCTACTCCTCAAATATTAAAAGCAGCTTCAGCTGTGATAAATTCTAAAGATGGAGGGCTCAAGATAGGTAGAAAGGATTTACAGGCAATTCGTCAGCCAGGTCCCAAGATTCGACATATCCAGGTCCCAACTGAATTAGCACAGGGTATTGCCATAGCGCATGAAATAAAGCGTTTAGTAGGCGGTATGGATATGACAGAGATCTACCATAGCAAAGGGAAACCTTTACGTAGTTTTTCTGATATTGCTATACTAGTGCGTACGAATAAAGAGATGGAGCAGATAGGAGAGTGCCTGGCAAAAGAAGGGATCCCATATCGTATGGTAGGCAAGGAAAATGTTTTAAATGAGAAGGGTGTGAGGTATACGCTATCCTTTTTTAAGAGTGTAATTAATCATAAGGATGATCTTCATCATATTATGGCACTTAAGAATCCTAGATTCTGTAAAGACGATGACCTTATCCGTATGGTGGGCCTTTATGCTAAAGAGAATGGTCTCACAATAAGATCTGCATTGAGGAAGACGAGCCAATTAGCAGATTACCTTAAAACTATAGAAGATTACGCCGAGGCATCCGTTAAAAGACCAAAAGAACTTATCCTTCGTTTTATAGAGGAAGAACGAGACCACGGGTTTCTTTCTAAAAGAGATATTGAGGCCATTGAAGTGCTAGCGGATATGGCTGAAGAATTTAGCGACATGGTCTCTTTTTTATCTAGTATCTCTTTAAGTCAGGAGGCTGATCTAGAGCGTGCTGGGCGTATAGGGGGTGAGGTAGTCACATTGATGACTCTTCATTCTGCTAAGGGCCTTGAATGGCCTGTGGTTTTTATAGCTGGAGTAGAGGAGGGCCTTATACCTCTAAAAGATGATAAGGCTGACTATAATGATAGTTTACACGAAGAGCTTCGCCTCTTCTATGTAGGTCTAACCCGAGCTGAGGATGAACTCATACTTTTATCCTCACGCCGGCGGACGCTCTTTGGACAAATAAGAGAGGTCGAACCATCATCCTTCTTAAAAGCTATCCCAAAGAGTTGTATTGAAACAAAAGCCATAAAATTAGAAGGCGAAAATAGGAAGCCCGAGCAGCTTACCCTTTTTTAGGGTCTATATAGTAGGAGGGTGAGATATGTTCAAAAAAGAAGCAACTATTAACCTAGGTAACCTTGTACTTACACTCTCTAAAGCGTTAGACATAGCAGATGTACGCATCACCAAGCATTCTCAGAGAGTGGCATACATTACGTCAAAGATGGCTGATAATATGGGGCTTAGCCCGGAGGAGAGAGCAGATCTATTTTTAGCTAGTCTACTCCATGATATAGGGATATCATCATCGCACCTAAAAATAGAGGCTATTAAATTTAATACACCTCCCGAACTCTTTGTTCATTGTATTACAGGGAGCCAAATGGTAGGAGTTTTTCCTCCCTTTGCTAGGCTAGGGAAGATTATTTATCACCATCATGATAAGTGGAAGGGACCTAATCCCTCAGGCGCGTCATATGATGATATCCCTTTGTTAAGTCAAATTATCTTCCTCGCTGATAGGCTTGATGTTCAGTTAGAGAGGGATAAGTATATTCTTTTTCAGAAAGAGAGGGTTATGGATATTCTTCAGGAGTATTCAGGAACCTACTTTCATCCTGATCTCGTAGAGCAGCTGCGGTATGTATCAAAGCGAGACTCATTTTGGCTAGATATGGCATCTGATATAATGCAGGAAGTGCTTCAATATGAAGGCGCATATATAGCTACAAGGGTGGATATGGAAGGGTTAAAATCAATAGCCCTCCTCTTCGCTCAGATCATAGATAGGAAGAATAAGTTCACAGGTAGACATTCTCGAGGTGTCGCCAAAATTTCCAGGAGATTAGCAGAATGCTGTGGCTTTTCTCGGTATGAGCAAGACCAGATTGAGATCGCTGGTCTCCTACATGACCTAGGCAAACTGGCAATACCAGATGAAATCCTTGAATATCCTGGTTCTATTTCACCCGAGCAATATAGTATAGTTAAGATGCATCCCTATTATACCTATCATTTACTACGTAAGAGCGAAGGCTTTGAGGTAATAAGCAGTTGGGCAGCGTTTCATCATGAGAGGATTGATGAGACTGGCTATCCTTTTCGTATTCCAATTGATGAACTCTCCCTTGGGAGCAAGATCGTTGCAGTAAGCGATACTTATCAAGCTCTCGCTGAAGAAAGACCTTATAGAAAAGCTTTTACCATTGAAAAGGCAAAGAAGATCCTTAGGGATGCAGGGAATTCAGGGCATCTTGATAGAGAACTAGTAGAGTTGCTCTGTTATGAGATTGATTTTGATCTTGGTGAATAAGTAGAAGGATATCGGTAGGAATAATCAATTTTTTACACTCAGTACATATGCGTTGTATAGATAAGATGAGGAATGCCTTATTATGTAACTATAGAGGCATTCCTCATTTTTATAAGTATATGCTTGACTTAACGCAGTTTCACCCCCCTGTAATTTAGCTAGATGTAGTATTGGCCTAAGCAAAGGATGTTTTTTAAAAAAATCTGTAGCCTATATGATATAGTAGTCTAAAGACAACTTTTAAGGGGTGACTCAAATGTTTGTGAAGAAGTCCTGGAGTACTAAGCAGAAAAATCCAAAACCTCAGTACCAAATTGTCGAATCGTATAGAGATCCTGAAACAAATATACCAAAACATCGTGCTATTATGAATATAACTTCTCTCCCTGAAGAAACCATAGAGGCAATAACTTTATCTCTAAAAGGAGAAAAGCTTACATCCTTAGGTAACATATCTATATCTGTAGGAGACGCTTATAGAGGTGCAGGTACCTTGTGTGTATATAGGTTATGGAAAAAACAAAATATGGACAAGATAGTACCTTTCCTATCCCCTGTAGAACGCGAATCTCTCTTTGCTATGGTACTTCAAAGGATTCTTGAGC
>DIRN01000010.1 GCA_002426645.1 Firmicutes bacterium UBA5435
TCGCAATTATTTTATGCACCCCATTGATCCTAAAAGAATCAAACGATTCAAGGATAAGGTGAAAAACTGTACAGTATAGAGAACTTTTGTACTTAAGAGAGATAAGTCTACTTTACACTTATGATAGGATACACCCCTTTGCATATGATAAAGACGCTAGCTTACCTTTTTCCATACACCCCTCTATATGCTATACTGAGTGCCTTTAAACCCGCTGACACTTCAGTATTGGTACCGTCCATGATTTCTTTGAAAGGCTGTGCCCTAAATATTCCACTGCTCATATATCACAATGTAAAACATCCCGATAGAGATCAGAAGATACTTGTGCTGTGTAGCGTTTCGAGAAATGGAAGAAAAACATAATACGCAAAGGGGTTTACCGACGCTGTTACTCAAAACAGATTTCAAGTCTTTACAGGTCAAAGTAGCAAATCACCGAAGAGAGTAGCAGGTGGCTATATTTAAATAGCTGTCTTTTCCAAAAATTCTTTTGAAGAGTGCGCCACTTTGATAATAAAGTTATGTATCACCCGATATGATGTGTATGTCTTGCATCTTTGTAAAAAGAGCAATTCTATAGGTGTAAATGTCTTCTGGTTAGGGGAATACTTATAAAAGATAATTCGAAGGAGGAAGCTATGAAAGTATTCAATGTAAAATGGTCGCAAGAGCATATAAAGTATAGAATAGGGGAGATCCTTACTAGTGTAGACTGGAAGAGCTTCCAACGTGCTAGGTGGTTTCAAGGTAAAGATAAAAAGACGACAGAAGCAAAGGTCTTTGATTTTATAGATATCACACTTGACGAGGGAAGCATTCTCATCCCTGTACTTATTGAATACAGTTTTAAAGAGAACGTCGAGGAATTATATTTTATACCTTTACTTTTACTAAATGATGAAAGAGGTCAACGGGATACTGAGAAGCTCTTAAGATTTCATGGACCTTCATATTCTTATTCACTTTATGAAGCAACACCCACTATAGAGTACTGTAAGGCACTATCGTCATTTGTTAATGAAGATAAGACTTTTATAACTGGTAAAGGTGGACAATTCGCTTTTATGAGTCTAACAGGAGAAGAAACCTTTAAAGTTAAGCCATTACCTGAAGAGACTAGTAACACCTTGAGCATCCTTTATAGAAATGAGATACTTAAGACTAGGCGACGAATATTCCCCGGCATAAATATTGAGGAAGAGATGTTAAGCGCCCTACAGACTTATACTAATTTCAAGGAGGTTCCAGCTATTTATGGAAGTATAAGATATTTAGACAAATATGGAGAAAGTCATAACCTAGCTGTAATAGAGAGTTTTATTGAGAATTATGGTGATGCGTGGAATTTAATCATTGAAGGATTTAAGGGTTTATATGATACTGGGACTCGTAACATAGATATCCTAAAAGAAGCGAATAAAATGGGGTATATTATATCCCAAATGCATAATGCTCTATCAGAACTAAAGGGTCCATCCTTTGAGATGGAGCCCATGGACCTTCAAGAGGTTAAACGCGTTTTATCTGGATTACAAGGTTCATATGAAATATTCTATAGCCGGATAAGTGATCTAGGAATAAAAATTAAATATTCTTCGCTGCCATCAACGAAAGGATTTCAAAATCTTTTAGAAGACTTAAAGCCCTGGTTTATCTCTGACCTAGGAAAGAAAATAAGGATTCACGGAGATCTTCATCTTGGGAACCTACTGAAGACTAAAGATAACTTTGTGATCATAGATTTTGAGGGGGAGGTATTACGGTCTAACCAAGAGCGACAGAGAAAGGCAAGCCCTCTTAAGGATGTGGCTGGAATGTTACGTTCCTTTGACTATGCTTCATTAGTAGCATTAATGGATATTATAGATCATGTAAGAACTGGTTCTTCTTCAACTCAATCTCCATCTTATGATTTTTTTATAGAGATCATAACGGGTGGACCAGCATTAGAATCTTTTAATAAGGAAGAGAGACGAAGTAAACTAATGGAGGAGGTAAGCTCTGCTTTTTTAAATGGGTATTTAAGAAATACAGCCCTTTTGTATCTTCCAGAAGGTCAGGTAGCGAGAAAGATCCTTCTTGTCCTTCTTAAGTTAGAAAAGGCGTTTTATGAGGTAGAGTACGAATTTACAAATCGGCCAAGTTGGGTTCCTATCCCTATAATAGGTGTTATAAATACTCTCAATGAATTGAGAGAACTCGTTCCTAAAATAGGCATAAATTAAAGAGGGGCAGATAACTAAACGTGACCCTCTTTACACTCCTTATTCTTAGAGCGCATTTTCTTTATTAGCCTGAGAAAATCTAGTATGCCTTCCTTAATCTCTTCTAGGGTAATCAACTGTAACGTCAAAGTAATCTGCTATACGCGTTAGAGTTTTGTAATCGGACGTTCTTTTGTCAGATTCATACTGGGATACGGTGGAATGACCAATGGTTATTGCCATGGGATAGATCCAGCAGTGTACTATTTTTGAGCTACCGTGTTCATGAAATAGATCCACTATGTGCATTAGGGAGAACCAGTAGTTTTTTGTGGAAATACTACATTTGTTATTATTTCCAAAGGAGTGCTTTGAATGCCTAACCACATATAATTATTTTATTTACTATATTTGGTGTTTACTAGTTGTTCCAGGTAGGAAAAGTGCATTGTACATGGCGCAAGCCAGGCTTGTTCGATACCACTTTAACCGCTAAGGATTCAAAGAAGGTTATTGGTATTCAGAAATGGGATAATCATAGCGGAAACGTGGATAGCGGTGAATATTTGATTGGGCACCATTGGGGTGTTCTCGGAATTATAGGCTTTTAACTGGCAAATTAGGGAACTGTCAGTGGAAAGGTTAGAACCGTTGTGGTATGTAGTGCTAAAGGGGAACTTATGGCATTAATAAGTACTGATAAATCATTAACAGCAGCCCAAA
>DIRN01000086.1 GCA_002426645.1 Firmicutes bacterium UBA5435
GTGATAATTTTACGGGAATTCAGGCTTCAAAGGATTCTTGAGCCGGGAAGTAAATTAGCGTTAAAAGAGCAACTTGCAGATTCTATAATCTCAAAAATATTCTCTAAAAAGCGATTGGATGAAGACGAGCTATATGACGTTATGGATAAATTATATGAGAACTTTCATGAAGTTCAAAAAAGACTTTTAGAAGCGAACAACGATTCAAACACGTTACTACTCTATGATATAACTAGTACTTATTTTGAGGGTACAAAGGCTGAGGATGGAAAACACGGACATAGCAGAGACAAGCGTTGGGATCGCTATCAAATAGTCATAGGATTAGTTTGTAACGGAGAAGGGCTCCCCAATGATGAATTAAAAGTAATGGTAGCGACCATGCTAGAGATACATTATCCGAGGCATCAGGGGTAGTGATTTAGATGATCTTTACTTCGAAGCGACCAAAGACTCCAGATGGGAGATACCAACCACTTTTCTTATTAACTCTACCACTTGGGATGAAAACACTTTTTTTGTAAGGCTTATTGAGCATTTCGTGGTGTGTCTCTAGACGAAACTGTCGGCGAAGGCCAGTTCGACCATAGAACTTAGCCACCTCACATCTCTTTTCATTCTCTTTGTTACGATCACTAGAATCGTAGACAAATCCGCCTAAACCTCGAATTACCGCTTCATACCACCAACGCATTGAACCAATGATACCGGTCTCATGGATTCTATCCATTTCCCCATCAGCTCCACCAGTCCATAATGGAGTAAGTGTTTTAAGTTTTATTACTGCCCACCCTGTTTCTAAAGGATAATTCTTTAACATCTTATCACTCCTTTCTATTAACTTTTTACACACAACTCAACATTATAGTCTTTTCTGAGATGGGCCTCTCTAGTTTTCTATCACTCACAAGAATGCTAAAATCCCTTGAGAGGTTTGTGATCTTATGGAGCTTCTTAGAGAGTCCTATCCCCTTATGCCAAGGAAGGCATAGGAGTAAAGCATCTATCTCATCTATCAATTGTACCTTCGGAGATAAACTCAGAATACGGATTAACTCTCCCCTATAATCAATAGGACACTCCACAATAAGAGACGAATAACTCTTTATAAGTTCATGTAATAGATCCAGAAGAATGGAAGGATTCTCTATAACAAGAAAGAGCTTTAATGTAGCTAACTCAATTCCTTGGGAGGTAATACGTAGATCTATATAGGTTTGTGGTAGCACTACCTCTTCTGAATGTATATCCACAAACTCATCATCAGGAGTTCTATACCCAAAGACAAGCGTCAGCTCTCTTCCTAACTGGGTATCTATATAAGTGTTAAAGATAACTTCTCCTCTAAATGAGGGTAGTTTTTTGATAGTGAGGACTTTACCCCATATATGAACCTCTCCTGTAAGATCTTCAGGAAAATCCCCTGATACCTGTAGAGTTAATTGACGCGAGAGGGGATCAAAAGAAGAACACACCTTATATATCTGGGGAGGAGCTATAAGAGTAAACCACTTTATAATCCCATCACACCTTAGGAAAATCTCGGTTTCCCATGAAGTAGAGATCTCTTTAAACCATAAGAGATTTTCTTTAGAAAGATACAATTCTCCCTCTTCATTACAGAAGAAAACACGTGTGCTAGTTCCATCAGAGATCTCTACTTTGGCTCCTGCGTAAGCAATAACATAAAGGATACTATCTTCTAGATCTGAAGTAGAGAGGTGTTCTAACGCTTCCCAAATGTCTTCTTCTTTTCGAAATATCCTAAAAGAAAAAACCTTGGGTTTAAACCTAACTCGTACTATACTATCAGGGTGTAGTGTAGGTACACTCACATCTACATCATGTACATAAACAGAAGGTAAAGACATAGAAGAAGTAAGATGGGGACGGAAAGATAAGGTATAGGAATCATATGGTTCTATAGATTCTATATCTTCAGATGTCTCTGGAAAGATACATTCGTTAGAACGCAAAGTTATGGTTTTAATCTCATCATCAGATATTAGATCCTCATGACCTATCAAGGTAATACCCGGCATAATAGTAAACTCTGCGTAATTCAAGAGGTTACTATTAGCAAAGGCACGAACTTCATAATTTCCAGGTGGAAGCTCTGGCACCATATAAAGAAACCCTGGAGGAGCATTTAGATAGAAGCCACCAAAGTTCGTATTCTCGCACTCACTTAAATCCAAATCTATTTTCATATGAAGAGAAGAATTCCTCTCTCTAATCTCTAAGTTTACCTCTTCAAAGTTAGTAGTACTAAAGATACGAGCGCCAATATCACAGATCCAATTCCCAGCATTAGGAGGAAAAGATAAGAAACCTTTATGGGAACTGAAGAACTCCATCTCAAAGTATGGTTTCAGAGAAATAGAGTACCTACCATATGGTGTAACTAAACTAAACGAAGGAGATGACCTCCATACTACCTTATAGACTCTATAATCACCCCAAGTACCTAGGGAAGATACTTCAATAGCCTCATCATATTCTAATTCTTCTTTATAGGCTTTAGAGAAGAGAAAATATGTTAATTGATTGTACTCTACTGCTCTGTGAAAAGAGATTCTGTCTCTGGTGGTATCTGAAAAGAAATACTCATCTTCTAGATCGATCTTCTTTAGAATCTCCTCTTGGAATTTAATGAAAACAGGGTCTTTAGTCCCCGAAAGAGGTACCTCAAAGATTATTTGACCAGTCCCATCCCAACCCAAAGAAGTTTCAAGAGCAGTAGAAGACTCTCCTTGAATTACATTGAGTTCTATTTCCTCTCTAGGGAGGGAAGGATAGTAGAGTTCTATTTCACCTCTTAAGGCCATTCTAATATCAGCGCCTTGACTATAGAGAACTATCTGGCACCCAAGTAAAGCTCCTTCTTCCCACCAGAGCATAGTTTCATTCTCCTTGAGAAAACCTACAGTCAGCTCCTCATATATTAGGTGAAAAGATTTATCATTATGAATATATAATCGTGACTTTATGTCTCCATGAGGACTCGTTACTTTAAATGGAGACTGTCTCTTGAGAGCGATATGGTCACCATCTGTTATGATCTTTGAAAACTTCCAGTCTTCTATAGTTTTAGGGCTCAGATTTCGGGCTGGTAAAAGTGTATACTCCCTATTGTGAAAAGTATACCTTCCAAAGGGGATAGACTTATTTAAAGTAGAAGCTAATACCCTATCTCCATCAGGCTTATCCACAATCTCATATGGATAAGCCTTCAGGAGCTGTAGAAACTCTTCTGTAGTCACGTACAAGAATATAGCTGGCCAAAGGGTGCTAAATAAAGTTGACTCTTCTTTAAAGAGAATATCCTGTAGATCATACCCTTCACCAAGAGCCCGTACTCTTCTGTTAATCTCTATAAAATCATATGTGTTCCAAAGTTCTTCTTCATTAGCACGCATGAATTCCATGATCTCTAGCAGGGTTCGACCCTTCTTAACTACGCTACGATAAAAAGGGAGCAGTCCATTGAAGCCCCACGTTTCTAGTAATTCCTTAGAAGGTTCTACCTCATCCTCTGTACATCTAATGATAAAGCGGAGGAAACGAGAATTAAAGTCAAAAGGTCTCTCCATTAACTCTGTAAGTGTATGTACAATTCTACGCCTTCCTCTTCTAGTATAAGGGATTCCTACCTTATCAAAAGCTATTGCTATAATATCACTACTATTATATAACCCTGACCATAGATCTATCTGCTTTCCAGGGGCTACAACACATTCATCTCTAATTATCTGACATGCCGTGGCAAGGAGCACCACTGCATCGCCTTTACTTATAACGCGTGATTCATTTGCTCTTTTGAAAATTTTCTTTCCTTTCCCCAAAAGTTCAGGGGTAAACTCTATAAAATCTGTGGTGAAAAGGTACGTTACCTTACGGCTGATCTTATTCCAGATACCGTCATAAACATCTCTTTCCTTAAATTTAAACATCCCCGTCTATCAGCCTCCCTATAGATATTCATGTAGTATAAAGCCGAAACCTCCCTCTACCTCATCGTAAGGTATCTGTTTGCATAGAAAGTTCTGCGAGTCTGCTACTAGATTAAATAGATTGATAAGTTCATCCAAAAAAGAGGCGAGTATATGGTCCTATAACCTTCTGACTCTTGGATATGCGTACTTTTCAAGATTATAGCTAAAAATCAAATTTCAACAATTTGTCGTTCTCAGATAATACTATGCTGCTATTGTCTTCTATATATTGAATAACATCTTCGTCTTGACTTAACTGATACCAATTAATAGCTACTATTGCCTGTTTATTATATGATTTTGCAATATCGGCTAATTCAAGTAACATATTTGAAACCTGTCTTGGATCAATGCCGTTATAACATGAAGAATCTTGAATCAACAAATCAAGATATTCGTTATATCTAAATATCAGATAGTCAATGATATTCTTTTTAACTTCTCCGACTCCCTCTCCTGTATCCCCTTTTAACGATAAATCAAGTTGAATCGGCCTTGCTATCTGGTGTTTCTTCTTAATCTGGATATCAAAATATGTTTTGACATCCTCATCATATATTTTGGTTACAATATCATAGATAAAATCTCTATAAATTCCTATAACCTTTGTACTATCTTTTAAAATACTACTTGCTTTCTCAAATCCATTTGATAATTCGAAATCTTCTTTTTCAATTTGTTCATCAATGATTTTTATTTGAGATAGTTGTCCTTGTCTATATTTAAAATCTTGTAAATCATTACTATATTTTTCATAGAGCTTTATTGACTCTTGATAAGCTTGGTTAACAGCGATTATTGCACTTAGTTTATCCACATCTATAGATAGCTCATAAAAATCATTCTCTAATATAGATATAACTTTCTTTAATTCTTCACTTTTATCAGTTAAGTATTCTTTTCTCTCCTCATATACCTTTTTGTGGAACTCTTCCACTTCCTTTAGCTGCCTCTTTACCATCTCAGGTACTCTTTGCTTGGCCTTGTCATATATAGCTATTATCTCTTTATTTGAAATATCTACTTTATTAGAATCTTCAATAAATTCTTCTAATCGCTCAAGTTCGATTCTATACTCCTCAATCTTATGTTTTATTTTCTTTAGTTCCTGGTTTTTCCGTGAACGCTCTTCAAATACCTCTTTCTTCAGTTGAGAAATTTCTATATTTTCTATCTTTTTAGATATAGCATTTAATTTAGCAGATAATTTATTAACTTCTTTATCAATAAAGAAGATTTCTTCGCTGATCTGCTGGACTTTAATTTCTCCATATACATTAACTAATTCTCTTTGATTAGCTTTTAGCTTCTTAATCCTGTCTTGTGTATCATAGATGGTACTGGTAATAGTCATTAGCTCATTTAACTTTAAGAGCCTAAAAAAGTCAACGTAGTCATCTTTGGATGGCTCCCTTCGTGGACTAATCAAGCTATTCTTTGAATTTAAAAAGACTTGCTTATCATACAATCTACGTTCAATATCAAAATAGTCCTTATATTCAGTTAAAGAATATTTAACCCCGTCAATGTAAATAGCAGAACTATCCCCAATAACACGTACTACTTCATATCTTTTAGATTTATATTCTACTATAGAATGCAACTGATAGTTTTTAATTTCATCTTTCATTATCTGCTTATCCTCATTTGCACCAAGAATGTAGTCTATCATCTTTAATAGCAACGTTTTTCCTAAACTATTTATTGTCGCTCTTTTATTATCAGGAATTTTAATATCACCATATACAAACGATATTCCAGATTCATTGAAATCAATATCTCGTATAATTTCATTATTAGGAGATTTAATTTTAAGATTTAAGACTTTCATTGTATATCTCCCCCTTATCATTGAATGAAATCATATTAGATAAATACATGAAATCCACCGCGTAAATAAATTTTTGATATGTTGGAGGATTCTTTAACTTTTTACTCTTTATATATTCACGGGAAAAGCTATCCCATAACTTTTCGATGGTATACTTTTTATTTCCCATGATATTAAGAATCAATCCGCTAATTCCAATAAAGCTCTCAGTTATGGAAATGTACTTACTTGGTAATATCATACTAATTACCCTCTTCTTTTTCAAATATATCACATTTGTCAAAAATATATATAACTAAATATTGGGCAGGTTTTTGAGTAAGTCTCTTATTAAGAGCAAACTTTTGTACCTCATCATACATTCTTTCTAATAACTCAACACCTTTATACTCATGAGAAAGTTGCCTGTATTTATTTATAACCAAATCCTTAACACGCTCAAACTTATCAACACACATAATGTCTTGATTTATTATTGTAACTGCTCTCTCTACAACGTCTAAGTGTTTTATAATTGTTTCAATTTCATCTTGCTTATCTTCTAAACCATTAATTTTAATTTTCTTGACTGTAGATATACGTTGATAATTGGTACTATCTACATCCCTATCATAATCGTCTATAATATTGGCAGCAATTTCCTCAATAAAGCACATCATCATCTCTTCTGTTATTGAGTCGAAAGGAATAAGTGGTCTAATTCTCAACTGAACAGAAATAGATTTTAATACATCAATATCATCGATCCCCATCAACAATTGTCGTATATAGTCCAAGTTATTCACAGTATAATTAAAGTTTACTCCATATTCCTCTTTTAATTCTTCAACTACTTTCTCGTAATACCTATCTGGATCTTTCGGTAGTGGCTTATCAAAAGTATTTACTATGAAAACAAATTCGTTTATCCTTCCATTCCACTTCCCACTTTTTAACTTTTTAAGAAGTTCTTTTAAATCATCTTTAAACTTATCTCTCATGTTCTTGCTAAAGGAACCAGAGAATTGTGTAGGAGCATAGATCTGATAAAAAACAGCATCTTCAATGACCCAACCATCATTTTTATCATCTCCACCATAAGGAGATGGCATCTCATATTTTTTCCCTTTGTATTCATAATATGATTGTAACACACATTTTAGTTGAAATTGAAATTCAAGAGCAGTCATACCTCTTAAATAATAAATAACCGATTCAATATAGTCAAGTCTATCCATATCAATATATGCCTTCTCCTTCTTTTTAAAGTATATACGTGCTTGAATGTTAGCATAGGATTCAGCAACGTGTGACTCTAAATAATACTATTTATAGCCTTTAAGGCGATTGAAAGATCATAAAGGGTTATCTCTATATCCAGCTGATAACCAGCGTATTATATATTCTCTCCATATCAGGGTAGAGAGAGTACGAGAGATATCCACATCGCTCTTCTCAACTAGCTTTAAAACGGCGTTTTCCTCTTCATTTATCCATCCCTGCCACAGCTCAAAGAGATCTACATCTTTAATAGGTTCTGTATATGTATTAAACTCCTTCATAATAGATTCCTTTTCTTTAAAAGAATCTATTAGTGCTTTTGAAAAATCATAAGTTAGACTCTGAGGAACTTTCTTTTTAAGATCTAGGTTTTCCCTTTCTAGCAGATCGTGAGATTTCTTAAGGAGAGATACCTGTTCCTTAAGTTTTTCTGTAGAATTCTTTTCTTTCTTAAGTTCACTGTCTCTACATCGAAGTTGAGAGATAAGAGTATTGATCTTTTTCCCATGCTCTTCACAAGTAGCTTTAGCCTGATTTAAAGACTCGCGAAGTTCAAAACGCTCTGCATTGAGTTCTATCTTAAGTCTTTCTTCTTTACTTAGTGCCTGGCATTTCTCTATAAGTTCAGCTTTAAATCTATCTCTCTCAGATATAGTTTCCTCTAGGAGAGTTTCTACTTCTTCTGTCTTAGACTTAACCTCTTGAAGCTCTTCAGAGAGAGAAGTTACTTCCTTTGAGAGTTCTTCATTCTTCTGAAGAATACGTCCAATGAAAGGACTCTCTTCTATCTCTTCAGCAATCTTGAGTATCCTTTGAAGGTACTCCTCTTTAATAGGAGTATCTTTAAAGAATAGTCGAATCCCCCAATAGACTCTACCTAGCTCTTCAGCATCTATAATTGTCATGAGAGCCTCTTCATCCACTTTATCAATTGGGAGACTCGTTGAAAGTTTTTCAGCTAGTGGTTGGTTCTTCTTTGCCCATAAAACCTCCAAATAGCTTTGAACACCAAGGTCACTAAAGTATCTAGAGAGGAGATGCTCTCTCATAGTCTCATCTTTAATAGCACTTTTCTCATCAAGTCTAAAGCCTTTAATGCCCCTAAGTTTCTGAAGCCTTCGGGATCTTTGGAATGGTAATAGTAACTCCTTCCTATCAAGGTGATCAACGAGTAGGCGGAGGGTATCCTTAGGAAGCTTCTCCTCTTGCATCTTTGGCCCTCCTTTCGTTTAATTCATAAAAGAAACTTGCTATACGACGTATCTCTTCATCTTTGCTCAAATTTATCTCCTTATGGGATAATAATTTGATAATATCAGTGGCCATAAGTTCTGTGTCAATAAGAGCGTGGCCTTCTAGTTCACTGGCAAGAAGTCTACCATCTGAAAACCGAAGGTGTGAAGGGTAAAGAGAGAGGAGACCTTCTATGAGAGTCTCCAAAGAAGCATCAGATCTGATGCCTTTTAACATCTTCAAATCCATACTCCCCTTGTCCACTACTATGATAAGTATAGCAGCAGAGACTATTCTATCAAGAGGAGTGTCTCCTAGCTTAGCGTAGTCAATTATAATAATGTTATCGAACACCACTGTTCACCCCGCTTTCTTATATTGCTCTAAGCCATGTCATATGTAGATCCATAAAACGAGGTAACAAAAGCGCACAATTAGAGATGCCGATTCATCTCCTATTTAGGGTATTCAACACATATTAGCATTTTCCTTCCTACTAATTCAGGCTTTTTATACGAGTAGAACCCTTCATTGCTGGAAACAAGACGAGCGTCTCTAAATATTCTGCTCCGAGTAAATCCATTACGGCACTTACCATAATCCTTATTAGATCTAAAGCATATAATGGTACAAAGTCTATATGACTTCATATGTAAAATAGAAGGGGGACGTCTAAATGACTCTACAAAAAAAATCATCTAATTGCTCAAAGAAAAAGTGTTACATTCCAAGCACTAGATGCTGCGTTGTAAAAAAACTAAAAGAGTTAGAGCAGATTATAGAATGGAAATTAGATCGAAAGATTGAGTTAGAGGAAGAAATCAGCGGTAAGTTAGATGGCTTTGCGTCGCAATTAGACGATATCAGAGATAAACTCAGTACTAAAATATCACAAGAAGATAGGATAATTGAACTATTAGAGATAATCGCTGGCCTTACTCCTCCAAGTCAATGTGGACCTGGTTCGTGTGCAGTCTCAGGTACAGCCTCTGGCAATGTACCTCCAGATACCGGAATTCTAACTGCACAAGTATGTGTTAACTGCGTACTCCAGTCATCATTCATTGATTATGAAGCACTTAATCCTGCGGAAAAATCGGTCCGAAGAATTCAAAGCACCAGCATACCTCAGCCGCCAACATGTACATTGGATGCTGGAGGCAATGGTACTGTTACCATATCGGGAACAGCCAACATACGAAAAGGCGTGGGAGGACCCACAACCACTGGTACCTTCTCACTATCTTTAACTGTAGTCACTTTCGTGGTGACACAATATACAATAGTAGCAGATGGAATCAGCGATACTGTCAGCGTTACCTCGGGAACCATCAACGTAAGCCCATGTTTATAAGGTAGCTAAAGACTAGAGCCCCTGTGCTCTAGTCTTTTTCGAAAAATGAGTTGATGTTTGAATATATATATGCTAAAGTATTAATAGACGGAAAATAAGGGGGGGATCCTTTCGAATGAAAAAGCAGGATATTATTAGAGGTATTCTTTATGGAGTATTTCTCGTCATAGTTTTCTTTGTATCGCGTCCCTCCAAATACCATGTAACTGAAAGATACGTCTTCGATGTAAACAAAGATACTCATATAAAGCTTGCTATCCTATTACCTAAAAGTAACTCTTATCAAAGTATAGAATATACTTTTCTCCCAAGAGAAGATAAATATGAATTATCAGATTATGGTCAATTGCAAGCAATTAGGCTTGAAAGAACCATAAGTAAAGATGATAACGTGATAGTCTTTGGTTATGTAGTAGACTTAAAGCGCGGTAAGATCACTTGGGATGAAGAGATCAAAGATGCATATTATAGACCTGAGACTGATATAGAGAGCGATAATGATATATTAATCGCAAAAGCTCACGAGTTAACAAAGGGTACAGAGATATCTGATGCTTATTCCATTTATGATTTTGTCTCTAAGTATTTAGAGTGGCCGGAAGGAGATAGGTTTGGGAGTTCCCAATGTTCCCAATCAGCATTAACTGCATTTACTTCAAAGGAAGGGGTCTGTGGGGAATTTGCCAATCTCATGGTTGCATTATGTAGAGCTAGGGGAATACCTGCTAAATCTATTTCAGGCCTTCTTGTACCATCAGGCTCTAAAAAGGTCCAACCATGGAATCATCAAGCTGGAGCCCATGCGTGTGTAGAATTTTATGCAGATGGCAAATGGCATTTTGCCGATCCATCGCATAGACTTTTTAATAAATCCACAGGTCTCTATATTTCTTATGGCGATAAAGCAAATGAACGTGAAGTCTATAATAGTATTATAGAATGGGCAGTGGAAGACAACTTTCAGATCTTTGGTGCAATGAGTGCTCCATTAAAATTCGTAGCATCTTCAAGAGAAGAGGATGTAACTATAATACCAACTGGAACTATAAAACCAGACCTTAAATCTTATATTCCCTTATTACTCTTAGTGATTCTTTGTATAGTTATTGAAAAGAAATTTGTAAAGAAAAGTAGATAGCTTCATTCACCCGATCTGTACCATATAACCTAGCTTCCCAAGTGAAGCTTTATCTAATTTGATGAATTTAAATAAGAGCGATTCCTCCTACCAGTTATAGGGTTGAGACGTTCTAGGACTATAACCTTGAAGCAACTTCCATGGTGTAGAATAATATAATCGATATTCTCTAACATCTCATATGTTGGCTTTATAGTTTTTCCGTACAAACTATACCCAGGTAATCCTGTCCTTCTATCTAAGGTATCATTAACCTCTTCTCAGGCTTGCGCATCACTTCTTACTCTGAATAACGTGACCCTCCTTAAAAAATGTTCTTCTAAGATCTAGATTATCCTCTTTAGTGCAGAAAGTAAAATTATAGTAATAATCGACCTTAAGAAGGAGAAGAGGCTCTTTTACCGAATCTATGATAGTAGCGAATATAGCAGCATACGAAGTAAGAATCTTTCCACGGGTAAGCATTAAAATCTTTTAATTCCATATATACGTTGGGTTGGAGGAATAAAAAATGAATGAAAAGCCTGCGGAGTCTCAGCGTTCTGTTACTTATGTAGCTTTACTAACCTTTTTCTTACCAATAGCCTTTGCTACTCTTCTAGTGCCTGTGGCTAATACTATATTGAACTCTGTTATAGCCAGAATGTCAAAGCCAGAAATATCACTAGCAGCCTTTGCCGTTGCAAGAAGCACTGTCTTTTTGCTGCAAAGCCCTACATTTACCATAAGATCTTCAGTAGCTTCACTAGTAGCTGGAGAGAACTCCCATCGCGTTGTGAGTAAGTTCTTCGCGGGTTTAATCTTAATTATGACTGGGTTAGTACTTCTATTAGGATATACTAACTTCTCCCAATTGCTATTGGGAAGTATTATGGGAATAGAGGGAGAGGTCTTTGAGTATTCAATAATGACTGTAAGGATATTCTGTGCTTTACCCATAATTGTTGGTGTTTCCGAGTTCTATCATGGAATAGCTATTCTCTTAAGGTGTCAGAAGTTTATACCAATTGCTACAAGTATGCGGACAGTCTTTACAGCCCTAGTGCTTTTCTTAATAACACCATATGTACATATGAACGGAGCTCTTTTAGGAGGAATTGTCTTTCTCTTATCCTTAACCATTGAGGTATTGACACTCTTATGGCGACTAAAAAAAGAAAAAGGCTCTTTAAAGAATGCCCTTACGATTCAGATGAAAGAGGAAGAGTATAGGGACTCTTTGAGTATTAAGGAAGCTGTAAGATTCGCTTTACCTCTTATGACGACTGTAGCTTTCTTCTATATCATTAGACCCGTTGTTAATAGTGCGTTAGCTAGAAGCTCAGAACCTGCCACCTATCTAGCTGGCTTTGAAGTGGGATACACCATAATTGGGCTCATTGCTGATCCCGTTGATGTGCTTCACCAATGTTCCCTCCTTTACTGGAATCCAGATGATAAAAGGTCCTTATCTGTATTGAAGACTTTTTTCCTAGGGGTAACTCTATTCCTTGCATCCCTCTTAATCATAATTGGATTTACACCAATAGGCGAGTGGATCCTATTAAAAGTAATCAAGGCACCAGCCAATATCCTTCCTACAGCCTTAGGTGTAATAAAAGTAGGGTTCCTCTTTATATTTGCTAGGGCATGTCGCGAATATTATTGGGGCACTCTAATGAGGACCCGACAGACATATTTAATAGCAATCTCTAGAATAATAAATATCGTTATCTTAGTGCCAGCCATTATCTTAGGTACTAAACTCCTTCCTATAAACCCTGGCGTGGGAGCATGCGCCATTTGGGCAACAGGCGAGGCTTTAGAAGGACTATATATATACTTATTAAGTCGTGATAAGAGTGGGATATATATAGCTAACTAAATCTTTAAGAAGAAAAATCGGCATTTGTGTAGAATTTTACAAGTAAAGGTTGCTAGGTTGTTAATGTAGGATTATCCTCTAAGGCCAATATTTGAGTAATTTCGGAAACTAGCTTA
>DIRN01000094.1 GCA_002426645.1 Firmicutes bacterium UBA5435
CAAATATTTTATGCACCCTGTTATAAATGTGAAGTTGACAAGGGTTAAAATAAATAGTACAATCAAAGTAAGGAATATGAATCCTTACGTAAAAAGTAAGAGGAGGTTTTTATAGGATGTATAAGAGCAAGGTTACGTCTAAGGGACAAATAACTATCCCTATTAAAATAAGAAAGGAATTAGGGTTAAAAGAAGGTGATGAGCTGCTCTTTAAAGAATCGCAAGAGGGTTATATTGTAGAAAAATATGTTGCAGATTCGGCCTTTCATAAATATGTTGGGTATCTGAAGGATAAGAGAGGCAAAACCACAGATGAGATCGTAAGTGAAATGAGGGACAACTAGGAACATCATCATTCTATTGGAAGGAGGAAGCATCGCACCCGCCATTTGTATTATAGCTTTGATGTGGTGGGATGATTGATGCAATTTCCATGATTACAGCTATAGATACAAATATCCTTCTTGATATTCTCATTCCTGAACAGGAGTTTTGTGAGTCAGCCCTTTCGCTGGTGGAAGAATATAATAAAAAAGGGGCTCTCATAATCTGTGAAATAGTGTATGTAGAATTATCAGCCCAATTTGATGACATAAAGGAACTTCAAATTTTCTTAAAAGAGACTGGAATACGACTCTCTAAGTCCACTGTGCCTGCCCTAGATAAGGCATCGGAAACATGGAGGGAATATTTGAGAACGCGGAACACTGCGTTACATTGCTCTGCTTGCGGCAATGACCAGACTGTAGTTTGTGGTAGGTGCGGAGATAAAATAAGTATTCGTCAACATATAATCCCGGACTTCCTTATAGGGGCGCATGCTCTTCTTGAAGCGGATTGCCTACTATCACGAGATAGAGGCTTCTATAGAAGATACTTCAAAGATCTAAAGGTTTATCCTGCAAGGAGTATATAAAAAGGTTCTATGAATTTAGTAAACTAACAGAGACGATGAATCTTAAAGTTCCCATTCCTCTGTCTGCTGCTTGTGCCATAATGTCTCCAACTCTCGTATATGAATATCTATATACTGAACCTATTGCAGAGATGATAATTTTAGCATATGCGATAAAAGATAGGAAACATATCAAATTAAATCTTTTTCTCCCCTTATTTTTATGATATAATTATATTGACTTAGGAAGAACATAGATAGAGGTGAACTTTATATAGAAAGGGATGAGGATATGAGAAAGAGTTTTTCTGTTATGTTTTCTATCTCTTTAGTTTTAACTATATGTATAGCTCTTATATATCCTAATATGGTTTTAGCTAAGTTTTCATATTCCATACCGTTTCAAGAAGATGTTTTAATAGTTCAACGAAATGGAATAGTTAGACTAGAGAAAACATTTGAGTTTCATGTAGAAGCATCTTCTAATGAAGATGGTTCAGTCATCTGGGTTGGGATTCCTACTTCTGAGACTATGATTACTAAAGTGGAGTACATAAGTGAAGGTAGTAGGATTCCTATGAAGTTTACTGTAAAAAAGAGTGATACTTATATCATTGAACTAAAGGATTATCCAGCGATAAAACCTGGCGGTACAGGAAGGTTTTATATAGAGGCAGACATACCTGATCTGGTCTACTGGTATAATGAGGAAAAGGATTTAACTAATATTTCATATATTCCTGCATGGTGGGATTCGGATACCAAGGCACTAACTTTAAGAGTCATCTTTGATGGGGCTTTATCCGAGAGTCAGTTGAGTTTTTCCAAGAATAGTCCTATGGAAGTAAAGAGAGGGCCTGAAAGCACTGAACTGATTTGGAAGTATTATGATCTAAAACCTAATACAAAGATACCCCATGCAGTCATCTTCCCTAGGGGATACTTAGCTAGTAGTGTGACTCCACTGAAAGCTAAATCAAGGGCGTGGGTGGTTTATGGTGGATTAATTGCAGCGTTTGCCCTAATTACTGGGATTACAATTTTGATTATAGTATATAGAAAATCAGCACGTTATGAAACACCTCTTGTTTATATGAAAGGAAGCAAGGCATATACCTCACTTGATCCAGTGGAAGCTGCTATATTCTTTAATTCTAATCCCAATTTCATAATCAAACTTATAGTTATGGGGTTAATGGAGAAGAATGTTGTTCAATTCCATGAGGGAGGACTCAGAAGAGTTCCCACTATTGAAAGGTTAGAATATTATGAGGCGGCTTTTATTGATAGTGTTGATAATGATTTAAATATCCAAGAAGAGGCCTGGAAGACAAATTACATGAGTATACTGGAGAAATTTAAAGAGAAGCTCACTGGATATTGTGGTAGAGCTACTCAGGAATACTACATAAAAAAACTCCATGAGATATCAGTTAATGAAGAGGGAGAGCCTAGGTGGACTCTTTTAAAGTATCAGCTTACTAAAGGAGATACTGAGAAGCTTGATAAGAAAAGAGCAGAAGAAGCTATGCCATACTGGATGATGCCGTATCATCCTCTCTTTGCATATAGTTTTCTTAGTCCAGCTCTTAATAAGGAAAGCAGGCGGTATTTTGGTACTGTCTTTCCTTATGGAGTAGCTAATGCTTCTAGCGGAGGCCATGGAGGCAGTTGCGCTTGTGCCTGTGCCTGTGCGTGTGCAGGTGGCGGAGGGTGTACTTGATGTCAACGCAAACTAGAACTGCCGTGATAAATGACTATTACTGGCATCTCAGGGATTCCAGTGATGGTGAAGGTATGTTGATAATAAATGGGGTTAAAGTCCTATACCTCAATCCTTCAGCTTATGAATATGTAAGAATGTTTTTTAACTCAGGTTTAAGTCATCCTAAAGTTATAATGAAGATGGCATTTAAATATGGAGTTAGTCCTCTTCGAGTAAAGAAGGATTGGAGCGAACTTTATACAAGTTTAATCCAAACAAGCCAAGGTTGTTGTCTAGGGGATAGAATAAGATTTCGCGAAGAAGAGAAACCTCTTATGGCCCCTCTTAGAATTGATTTGGCTCTTACTTATAAGTGTAACAATGATTGCACCCATTGTTATGTAGGTGGAAGTAAAGAAACTAAGGAATTATCTACACAACAATGGTTAGGAATAATCCATAAAATATGTGAATTTGGAGTTCCCCAGGTCATCTTTACTGGCGGTGAAAGTTTACTTAGAGATGACTTGGAGGAATTAATAGATCATGCTAAATCCCAAGGATTAATCACTGGATTAATAACTAATGGTAGACTTCTTACTAAAAGTCGAGTTGATTCGTTGGCTATGGCTGGATTAGATTACGTCCAAATAACCATAGAGTCTATAGACCCTAGTATTCATAATTCTATGGTAGGATGTGACGCTTTAAATGAGACTTTAGCTGGTCTGCACAATGCCATGGAATCTTCCTTTAAGGTCACTACGAATACTACCATGGCCTATATGAATATAAATAGCATTATACCTACTGTGAAATATCTGATAGAGGTAGGTGTTGATAACATTGGTGTTAACGGAATAATAAAGGCTAATCGTGGTCTTACCCATGATGCTGTTGATCTAGGAATAGCTAAAGATATATTGATAAAGGTCAGAGATTTATCTTATGAATCAGAAATTCCGTTCACTTGGTTCACTCCCACATGCTATAACAATCTTGATCCTCTCTCATTAGATTTAGGAGTTAAAAGATGTAGTGCAGCATCTATAGTCTTGGCGATAGAACCTTTTGGTAGAGTTATACCCTGTCAGTCGTACTTTAAGGAGGGACTAGGAGATGCTATTGATGATTCCTTTGAGGAGATGTGGAGTAAGCCACTTGCTATGGAGCTAAGGGAAGGGAAATGGGTATCAGATGATTGTAAGTCTTGTAGACACTTTTCTTTTTGTGGTGGAGGATGTCCTTTAGAGTAGCGCGGCTATTTTAAGGATGGAATCATCTTGGCTAAAAGATATCATATTATAGAGTATTAATATTTCATTTAATCCGTACTTTTCAAAATATTCTTTGACTCCCATGTTGAAATAACGAAGGTGGATTGTGAGGTTTTCTTTCATAGGCTTTGCCTGTTTCTCTATATGCATAGTATGCTCCTAGAGAGGTCCAACGATGGTCAGTTTTGTAATAAATATATTTATCCTTATGGACTTTAAGAGCACTGTGTGCGTCTATAAAGTGAACATCGGGGCTAAGTTGATCTTTAATCTTATATATCCTCGATTTTCCAGTTGATGCTGCAAAAGGCGGGAGCTTGTCATATAGTATATGTATAGAGTTAGGAGCTAGTAGAAAATAGACTGGCTTTGGATTTATGGCTCCAGCAAATTCATTGATCGCCTGTATCTTTCTTTTTAATAATGGTTCGTTAAGGTTTTCAGGTTTTTGAAGTAGGTACCCATCTCCACCTAAGTATGCTCCATTATTATCCTTCTTCTGCAAGAAGATCTCAGATGCTGATTTGATACCTACCCAGAAGTCCCGAAAAGGAAATTGGTCTGTTATATATATTTCATATTCAAAAGCGAATTTGCCTGAAATCAGGTTATGCAAGGTGAATGAGGGTCGCTACCCTAATATTTGGTTTTCTGCTTCTGAAAAATCTTTATTAGGCGTAAGCAGATTAATTATAGTAAAACCCGTTAGAAACATTATCATTTTCATTTAAAACTAAGCATAGCCTCTATGTACTGAACCCCTAGGGATAAGTTGTCGAATGCAAATAATACCCAACCAAAGAGTATAATAAAGTCAGTGTAAACATAACGTATGAAGCGGGGAGCTGTGTTTAACCATTTCAGTAGGAATGCTTTTTTCATGATAATGCCAAAGTAAAGGCCCCATAAAACAGCGTCTCCAGAATTCGGTGATGCTTTGGGATATATAAAGATAATTGAAATGCAAAGGCTAGGATACCTAGTCAGGCTGTTAGTATAGAAAGAAAAGAACTAACGGCAAAAATATAAAAAGAAATAGTAAGCTACTAAAAGCACCTTTGTCATTCCTTTATTAGCTGAATATAGTCCTTATCTCTCTTTTCGGAAGTGGAAGATAAGGGCTGATAGGCGTGTACATCTTATGGTTTTCATTTATTTATTAAATTGTTGACGAACTCTACTACCTTACCTTGGTCGTTTGTTACGGCAAGCATTATATATTTACCGCTCTTTAACACTATGCCGTTTTTTTACTTTTCCATACTGATCAGGCAAATAGAATCCCCGGATTTGATCTAATTGTTCTAGTATCTTTTCAATGGCTTTTTAAACTGTAGTAATTTCATTTACATCGTTTACTTTGAACTATAGTTTTGCACTTTCAGAG
>DIRN01000059.1 GCA_002426645.1 Firmicutes bacterium UBA5435
CGGTACCTTTATTATGAAGAGTCCTGTAATAGGGGCTCTTTTTTTTATCTCTAAGGGAGGTTAAATTGAAAGTTGAACTAGAGAATATAGAAGGGAATAAACCAGGCTAAATGTGCTGTAAAATCATCAGGGACGTTTACTAAAATAGCTGAATCTGTGAAGTCCTTAGGAGGTAGTACCTTTCTTTAACCATATCTCTAGATATTCATACTAAGTCGACAGAAGTTCCGTGTTAAAGGTGGCCCATTTACAACTACCTATGATCATGGGTAGTTGTAAATGGTAATCTCCACGACTGAGTGTGTTGGCGTGTCTAAAGCTACTTTGCGTGGGGTAGGTAATCATATGCGCATTTTTTTGATTATCTTGACAATTTCATACCACAGAACGGAAGCTGCTGCTATGCATAAAGCTATGAGCATCTGTTGGCCCGATAGCGGAGCTAACTTTAAAAAAGCATTAAGGGGCGTATACAGAATAATAAGGAGCATAGCAATTGTACCAATATTCGCGACCCACATTACCTTATCTTTTGCAAGTCGCTTAATGGACTGAACAGCAAAATCTTGGTCGGAGCTGTTAACCTGAACAAGAAAGAGATTTGCGAGCATAATTATAACTAGCCCCATAGAACGGGCAAGAGGTGCATTATTAAGATTATTCAAAAGCATATAATAGTATGTTCCAAAGGAAGCCGTAAACACGACAAGCCCTTGCATGACGCTTTTAAAGAGTGTCTTTGCTGTTAACAGTTTTTCTTTGGGATCGCGGGGCTTACGCTCCATAATATCTATTTCAGCGGGCTGGCGCTCTAACACGATAGAGCATGTAGGATCAATGATAAGTTCCAACAACACAACATGCAATGGCAGAAGCAGCAAGTCAGCAGGCTTAATCCCAAGCATGGGTGCAAGTAAGGATGCAAAGGCAATTGGGATATGCACGCTCAACACATAACCCACTGCTTTACGGATATTATCATATATTCGTCTGCCATCCCTAACAGTGTGTATAATAGTTGAAAAGTTATCGTCCATTAAAATCAGATCAGCGGCTTCACGAGAAACTTCACTACCTCTTTTGCCCATAGCAATACCAATATCGGCATTTTTTAGTGCCGGAGCATCGTTGACTCCATCACCTGTCATGGCAACAATTTCACCGTTATCCTTGAACGCCTTGACGATTCGCATTTTATGTTCGGGAATAACGCGTGAAAAGATGCTGACAGTTTTCACCTTGTCACACAATTCTTCATCGTCCATCTCATTTAACATGTCACCTGTGATAATATTATCGTAATTAGACATACCGATCTTCTTTGCAATGGACGATGCGGTAATACCATTATCTCCCGTAATCATAATAACGCGAATACCCGCTTTCTTGCAGACTTCTATATCGTGCTTTACGCTTTCTCTTACCGGATCAGCAAGGCCAATAAGGCCGCAAAGCGTTAATTTACAGTCAACGATTTGATTGGGTATTTCCTCTCTTGTTTGTGGCTTCATCATGCCGACCGCGATCACACGTAACCCTTGCATAGACATTTCTGTGATCTTATGCTCTGCAATTTCTCTATCATTATCCGATAGATCACAGATGGTTAAAATGTGTTCAGGCGAGCCCTTTGCTGCAATAATAAATGAGTTGTCACGATACCATACATGCCCCATCATTTTTAACTCATTCGTAAAAGCATATTCAGTAATAAGTTGGCCACTAAACAAATCTTTTTTGGATATACCAATGCTTTCGCAATGAGAAAGCATTGCTTTTTCCATAGGATCGTATGGAGCGATTTCGCAACCAAGTCCCATAATTTCACATAGATTATGCTCGTCTCCATCAAGCGCCCATGTATCTTGAACGGTCATCTGATTCATGGTTATGGTGCCTGTTTTATCAACACAAAGTACCGATATCTCGCCTAAGGTTTCAACCGAAGGCAATTTACGCACAAGTGATTGCTTCTTTGCAAGCCGCCATGCAGCCATAGATAGAAATACAGTCAAAATAACAGGGAATTCCTCAGGGATCATTGCCATAGCAAGTGTGATACCTGAAAGGATGCTTTCTATAATTCTGTCACTAAAAGCATGATCTGGAATATTAAAATAGGTGATCATGGCAACAAGCGTAAATAACAATGCTGCAATTCCGGCACATGTTTTCACAAGACTGCTAGTTTGCTTTTGAAGGGGTGTTGCTTCGTCAGTGGCAGCAGCGACATTCACTCCAATTTTACCGTATTCAGTTGAGGTACCGATTTTATCAACCTGTACGATAGCAGTGCCTTGGGTGACCAGTGTACCCGCATAGCAATAGTCACGACGCCAGTAATCGGTTGATGGCTCTGCGTTATCAATAGTTACTTTCCAAATACCATCTGCTTCTCCTGTTAAAGTGGATTCATCTACACATAGGTCGTTGCACCTAACCACAACACCATCAGCAGGAATCTTTACTCCTTCATAGATTATCATAAGGTCTCCGGGAACAAGGTCGCTACTTAAGATCTTGGTTTTCGTATCGTCCCGGATGACGGTGATGTGAGGAGCAGATAGGTCTTTGAGCGCATTCAGCGTTTTATCTGTTTTCCATTCTTGAATGACGTCAATGCTAATAATGCCGATGACGAATATAAGCATCATAGCTCCGTCACGCGGTTCACCAAGGACAAAATAGATGATTGCTGCAACAAGTAACAGCATAAACATTGGCTCTAAAATAATGTCTAGCACCTTGCGGAAGAAACTTTCTTTATTCTGCGGAGTTAGTTCGTTCTTCCCATATTGCTCCTGCAATTTCTTTGCTTGAGCAGAAGTCAGCCCCTTCAGTGATTGTTTTTTTCTTGTCATAAAGTTTACCCCCGTTTTTACCTTCTGGTATTTGTTCATAGCTCTATGGCACTCCATTCAGTTTTTATGCTTCCACAGAAAGGGTTAAAAAAACACATCTGCGGAACATATCACTGTCCCACAGATGTGTATAATGTCATCTGCTGCCACCAAGGTGGCCCAGCCCCAGGAACCGCCTTGCGGTTCATCGCCTGCTCAGTTTGTACTGTTGATCTCGCATTCCTTTTGCAGAATGTAATGCAGTGCAAAGAGATATTTTTATTATATGATAGGCTAAGCTAATTGTCAACATCATAGATTTACCAATTTACCAGATGGATGCTCTTTTATCCGTTATAACTTTTTAAGATCATTAAAATTTTGACTTGTCCAAGTTGTGCTGCAAAGATTGAGGCGGCTGTGAGAAGAATAAAGGGAGTTTCAAATGCTGAGGTGCTCTTTAATTCAAGTAAACTCAAAGTATCTTATAATGAAAGTACGTTAAGTGATGGGAAGATTAAAGAGACAGTTAATGGTTTAGGCTATAAAGTACTAGGGGAAAAGTGAGTTTACATGGATTAAGAGAGGAGAAATGATATAATGAAGATGAAGAAGCGAGATAGACTTTTAATATCTGGGATTCTAATTATCCTTTCTCTATCCCTTAATAAGCTCTATACTGGTTTATCAGATCTTCTGATGATAGCTGCAGCTGTTACATTTCTCTTTATGTTAGGGAATTATCTGGAGTCAAGGACTCTTCAAAAGACTAGAACTGCTATAAAGGCTCTTTTAGATTTAGCGCCAGATAGAGCAAGCGTCCTTAGGGATGGAATGGAGATAGAAGTATCCCCAGATGAAGTCATTAAAGGCGATGAAGTATTTTCAGGAACAATTATTAAATCAGGCTATTTGAAGATAAGGGCAGATAGAGTAGGAGAGGACACTACATTTTCTCGTATTGTACAGATGGTAGAGGAAACTCAGGATAAGAAGGCAAAGACTCAGAAGTTCCTTGAGATATTCTCTAGATACTATACACCGTCGATTATAGTATTATCTGTGATAACTTTTCTAGTAACTAGAGATCTTGGTCTTTTTCTTACTCTACTAGTTATTTCGTGTCCAGGTGCGCTTGTTATCTCCACTCCAGTTTCAATAGTTGCAGGTATAGGGAACGGAGCAAAGAATGGGGTCCTAATTAAAGGTGGAGAAATCCTTGAAAAGCTGGGGAATATAAAGGTTTTAGCATTTGATAAGACTGGTACCCTTACTATTGGAAAGCCTAAAGTAACAAATATTAAAGCATTTGGTATAGGTGAAGATGAACTCTTAGAGTTAACAGCTAATGTTGAAATGTATTCAGAGCATCCTTTAGCAAGGGCCATCTTGGAGGAAAGCTAATGATAAACTAAAAAGTGGTTTTACACCACCTGAAGAGTCCCAAATCATTATAGGACAAGGGATTAAGGCAACTTTAAAGGGAAAGACTATACTTGTGGGGAATAATAGGCTTCTCAAAGAGAATGGGGTTACTTTACCTGAATATATAGAATCATATATTAAAGCTGAAGAATCATATGGTCAAACAGCAGTTATTGTTTCAGAACTTGATAGGGTACTTGGAGTAATCTCCATAGCAGATGCTATAAGAGCTGGTATAGATAGATTGATTATTAGACTTAAGGAATTAGGCATAAGAAAGATAGTTATGTTGACCGGTGATAATGAAAGAGCAGCACATGCCATAGCAAAGAAGTTAGGCATAGATAGTTATTACGCTGAATTACTTCCTGAAGATAAGGTTTCTATACTTAAAAGGCTACAGGATGAGATTGGGCAAACTGTAATGGTTGGAGATGGTGTAAACGATGCTCCTGCCCTAGCATCTGCAGACCTTGGGATAGCTGTAGGCGGAGCTAACAACGACATATTAGTTGTAGCTATACTATTACTAGGAGTTCTAGCTAAATTTGTGTTCCTTTCATCAGGAATGCTCATACACGAGCTACGTGTTTTGCTAGTTATATTGAATGCGATACGGTTATTGAAGTATAGAGAGAAAGAATGAATAATAGAAGTTCAGTAGTATGCATAAGTTTAAAGTCCCCCCTAAATTGAGGTCTTAGGGGGGATTCATTATGGACGTGTTGGTCATGGAAGTATTTATAAGTGATAGAAAAAGGTATTCGTATGGAGGAGTTTTGTTAGTTTTGTAGAATATGGAGAATTATATAATCAGCTAAAAATCCATTGAAAATATAGAGGCTGTATGTGCTGTGTAGAGACATATAGGAGTTGTAACGTTGTTTCTCACGTTACGACCACACAGCTTTCCGAGTTTTACCAAAAGTATGGTTACGGTTGTTTTTCCGAAAGAACAATCGTGAAATATATCCAATTATTTACATAATGCGAGAAAAGAAGTGTACAGATTTAAATTGATACTAGAAGGGGGATCGTACTGTTCAAAAGGGTAATTCAGAGCAAATTAATTGTTGAATAATAAAAGCTAATTCGCAAATATGTGGGCGAGATGAAAATGAGGGATTTTAGTAGAGCAACTCAAAAGGCCCATCTAGGTTACATTGAGCGGTGGCTTCTCTGGCAGAAAGAGAGTGAAAGAGTTCTGAATGATCGTAACGTCAAGTCTTTTATTCTCCATCTTGTTGATGTCAGGAACTGCTCGCATTCTTACGTTAATCAGGCCATTAGTGCTCTAAAGTTATTCCACGAGTTAGTATTGGGTCAAGGGTGGCAATTTGAACAAATTCGACATCCCAAAAAGATAACTTGTTTGCCAAAGGTGTTAAGCAAACAAGAGGTTGCTAAGTTAATTAGTGCCTTAACAGATTTAAAACATAGATCTCTTATGGTTATGTTGTATTCGGCTAGATTACGTGCTGGGGAAGTAGTATGCTGATGCCCGAAGGCATCGACAGCTCGCGAATGCTGGTGTTGATTAGAACGGGAAAAGATGGCAAAGACAGAGTCTCAATTCTTCCGGATTTGGCTCGTACTGTGCTCCGGAAGTATTGTCGGGAACATAAGCCACAAAAGTGGTTATTCCCTAGAGCGAAGCCTGGCTCGCATATCACCGAGCATACAGTGCAAAAGGGGTTTATCCGGGAGAAAGAGAAGACGGGAATTCATAAAGATGCCTCAGTACATAGCCTTCGCTGTTCTTTAGCAACCCATTTGTTAGAAGTTAGAACGGCTCTTCGCTATATTTTAGAATTGCTTAGGCGTCTAAGAAAACAAGTTAAGCAAAATTCTCACTAATTTGGGCTGATGGCGGCATGGTACCGCCATAAAATGAAGCACCATATTTGAGGTGATATAGTGAAAACTTGGGAAGATAAGATTGATATAAGTAAAGACCAGTGGCGAGATCTTTTGTCTAACGAAGAAGTTATAAAGAAAGAAGATTTTAATCTTTTGAAGCAAGTTTATTTTAGTAAAAATCATATGGCTACAGGATCACAATTAGCCAAGTTAATGGATATGGGCCATCATGGACCATTAAACCTACAAGTAGGCAGGATGTCTAAAAGAATTATTGAAAGGCTCAATGTCGAAACATCAAAAAGAAGTGATGGAAGAGATAGATGGTGGCATGTTCCTTTTTTAGGAATGAAGGATGAAGAAGGTTTTCACTGGATTTTAAGACCTGAGCTTAAAGCCGCCATGGATACTATACTGAAAGAAAATGAAAGTTTCAACTTTCATAATAAGTTAGAGTTCAATATTTCTGAGACTCATTTTGAAGGAGCAAAAAAACAAGTTTATGCAAATGCTTATGAAAGAAATCCGATCGCAAGGAAAAAATGTATAAGCCATTACGGATGGAAGTGTGTAATATGTGGTTTTGATTTTATAGCGACTTATGGAGAGATTGGAGAGAATACAATACACGTTCATCATAAAAAGCCTTTATCTGAGATTAGTGATCAGTATATTGTTGATCCTGTTAAAGATTTAATTCCGGTTTGCCCAAACTGCCATGTAATAATACATAAAAAAACTCCACCTTATACAATGGAAGAAGTAAAAGAAATGATTGAGAGAAACAAGAAATGACGCCATCCTGGCTATTACATGGATGGCAGGGACTTCGCTTAACAGCAAGGGCTTTAGCTCGCGGGGCGCCGTTAGTGGCTCATATATTGAATCAAGAAAGTCAAATCATGTAGAATACGCACCCATATTGATTCGCCAAGTGCGGACGCGCTAAGGGCCATCGACGTCAAGAACCCACGGAAGTTATGTGAAACAATGGCATGATTTTTGGAGTTTTAATAGATTAAATGACGCATCTTTAATCAAAATAGAGGATCTTCTATGGCATAGGCCATTTTCCTGGGTTGGATTTGAGCAGGTTAATAAACTCAAACCTATTCTCGATATTACGGGAGTTTATCTACTTACATTTGAGTATAAAGATGAGTATATTTTACGCTCAGCAGGCGTAACAAACTCGATGAAAAGGCGGTTTCCTCAACATACTCGCGAATATAGGAAAGGAAATTATACTGTTCTTGATGTTGAATATGCTAAAATTGGCGTACGGAAAGAAATATGGCATGGTTGGGAATATGCAAAAGAACATCGGGATGAATTTTTCGAACATAAGGATTTCATACTACAATTTGTTAAAAAGAGCTTGAGGCCTATAAATTATTCATCACCGAGGTTACAGACAAAAGAAAAAGAGAAAGAATTGAATTTGCCATAATGCAAAGTATTTATAGTCCAAATGAACCTTGGGCTGACTTAGTTGATGGTGGAATGGCTTTAAGAGGAAGGTTTAACGATGAAATTCCGATTGAAGTAAGAAATGTTTGTTCATATAAAGTATATGGACTTCCAGAAAAACTAGAAATATAGAAAGTCTTATTTATGAAGTAAGGGCTGTAGGTATTTGGGGTGAATCTGTAAATTCTGTATAGCCAATGAAGCCAATGTCACTACTCTATATAATACGATATTGCCGCTTTGGGTCGCGGAAAAATCAATTTGAGATGTCGTAAACGGTAGCCAGGAAGCATTTAGGGGCTAATGTACTTGATTCCGGAAACGCTTGGACGTTATATGATATGTTCCAGATAAGGGGCTTTTAAGAAAGAATTATTTAGCTTTAAGAATTATAGGTTTCCTCAGAATTCATCTTCGGATATCTTTAGTTGTTTTTTGAAATTAGCTTCCAATGGTTTATATTAGGATTTCTTTAGGTGCAAAGTCCTATAAGACTCGCTTGCGCGGCATTGCGGATCACTGGAGGATTCAAGTAGAGAAATAGCGATGCCGAATTGGCTGCAAAGGCCTTACCTTTGAAAGAATAAGGGGGGAAGTCAATGGTTAAGATCATTTCTAAAATAATAAACATAATCCTGTGTATTATATTTCCTATTAGTGCATATATTGCGTTATTTTCACCAATGATGTTTGACGCGCCAGGGTCAACAGAAGACATCTTTGTATGGTTCCTTTTTATATTAGTTTCTACTTTTCCATTAGTTATTTTAATCTCAGTAGTTACTTCATTTAAAATGCTGAAGTTAGAAGAAGGAAATAGAAAAGCTCTCGTTTTTAGCTTGTTGCCTAATATCAATATTATCCTCTTTTTTCTTACGATTTGGCTTTTAAAATGGAAGTCTTCTTAGATGAAATAAGTGTTAGCTTAATATTTCGGCCACATAGGGTTTTGTCAATGTATAGTAGGTACAACTGTCAGTTTAAAGAGCATCCGAGCAAGGACGCGAAAAATGTTGATTATGGACATAGTCTATATCCGTAATAAAAGTTCACATCAGAAGATTGATCATTAATGGATTTAGAAGTAAAAAGAATGTGTGCCTATAAAGGGATTGTGGTTGGTTTGTAGAATATGGAGGATAACATATAAAATCAACAAGAAAGAGGGGTAAGAAGATTGCGCAGAAGTATTTTAATGGCTATAGTCTTTACGACATTGCTAGTTTTTCTAGTAGGACGTGGTTATTGCTCAGTCGCGGAAGTAACAGGTACTGATGTAAATGCTACGGATGCGGAGGGCGTGACGGCTCTAATGTATTCTGCTGCACGGAATGAAAGCCCGGAAGTAATAAGTGCTCTTATAGAGGCAGGAGCACATGTAAACGTTGGTAATGAAGATGGTGTAACTCCCCTAATGTGTGCTGCTTACTGTAATATAAACGCAGAGGTTATTAGAGTCTTTATAAATAGTGGAACTGATGTGAATGTGAAGGATAGAAACGGCATGGCTGCCTTGATACATACTGCTGGATGGAATGAGGACCCAGAGGTCATAGATGTTCTTCTAGATGCTGGAGCTGACGCATCACTAAAAGATGACTTCGGGAAGACCGCATTTGATTATGCAACGGAAAATGAGAACGTAAGAGGAACAGCTACCTACTGGAGATTACTGATGTTAGGTTAAAGTAAGAATAATTAGTGTTAAAAGATGGTTTGTGGTAAAGGAGGGTATAGGTTAGATAGTTATGAAATGTGGAGCTTCAACATGTTTGGGGAGAGGAGATACTTGTGTAAGCAGGGTTCCAATATTTAGCATATTAAGTTGTGAAGAGATGCTTGAGATCGCTAAGGTTATAACTAATATGGAATTTAAAAAGACGAAATTATATATTTGTCAGGTGATAAGGCAGAAAAGCTATATATAATTAACGAAGGCAGAGTAAAGATACCTAGGCTTTCTGAAGGAGGCAAAGAACAGATAATAAGGATTTTAGGTCCTGGGGATTTCATGGGGGAACTTTTCTTATTTAGCAATTCTATTCATAATAATAATGCTCAAGCTTTAGAACATACTGTTGTTTGTATGATAGACGGATCTAAGATAAAGAAAATAATTGAAGAGCATCCTTGTATCTCAATAAAGATACTCGAAGAACTAAGTAAAAAACTTGAAAAGGCTTAGAATTTAATTGAACAATTAGGCATCAAAGATGTCGAGCAACGTATAGCAAAGACATTATTGAGTATGGCAGAGCTGGTATGTCTCAGGAAACTTTGAGTAGAAAACTATCATTTTTTCAGGAGATGGAATGGATAAAGCTTATAGGCCATAGAAAGATTATTATCCTAGATAAAGAAAGCTTACATAATATCGCTAAGATTTAGGAAGTGGTGAAGATAAATTGTCAGAAGAGCATGTGCTAGAATATGTGGATCTTCGTTTACCTGATATTCAGGCTCTTCAGGGTGAGGAAACCATCTTTTTTATTAGCGTAAGCCCTATAGAAGTACACGGACCACATTTGCCAGTAGGAACGGATGTCTTCATAGCAGAGGAACTTCAACGTAGATATATAAGTGAAATATCTCTACGCCATCCAGAATTAAATTTTGTGAGGCTTCCTCCATTATATGCAGGAGCTGATGCTTTACCTGTTAAGGGCTCACTCTCTATTCCTGCAAGGTGCCTTGAACGCATCTTATTTTCTTATGGAAAAGGCCTTGCAGAACAAGGGTTTAAATATTTATTTGTATCTGATAACCATGGTGGTCCACGCCATCAAATAGCTATAGAGGCTGCTGCTAGAGGTCTTTGGAAGCGACATAAATTTTATTTAATTAACCCATTTGGTTTGGATTATCGCTTAATGGTGCTTCAAGATTCAAAGTTTATGGAAATGACTGGAATAGGCCCGGGTAAATGTGGTGATGATCAGGATAATCACGCAGGAACAAACGAAACCTCACTTATGCTTGCTTGTGCTCCAGAAAAGGTATCGAAAGACTTTACTGAAGTCCCCCCTTCAATTGTGCCTGATAAGAGAGGCGTTGCAGCACTAGTGTCAGGTTTGTCTAAGATTGCTAGTTTGTTCGGGGGAGGGGTTATAAGCCAGGAACTTGAGCATTTGGCTAATACCCTTGCATGGATAAATGATCCTATTATGAAACCTTATATGGGAGAACCAGCAAATGCTAGTAAAGAAGCAGGTGAGGCTATGTTCGCTGCTCGTGTTAAGGTAGGGGTAGAACTCTTTGAACGAGCTCTTGCAAGTGGAGGAAAGGAACCTGTTCATATTGTACCCATGCTATGGTTTCTCAGAGCCATACGATACTTACCAGGATAAGAGGTGAACTATAATGCGAGTTGGCATAGGAATTGATGTACATAAGCTTGTAGAAGGACGGAAATTGATACTCGGTGGAGTAGAGATTCCATTTGCAAAAGGGCTTCTGGGGCATTCAGACGCAGATGTTTTATCTCATGCAATATGTGATGCTCTTTTAGGAGCAGTTGCAGCAGGAGACATAGGAAAGCTTTTTCCAGACTCTGACGATAGTTATAAGGGGATATGCAGTTTAATACTACTTGAAAAGGTAAAAGAGGTCCTTGATAAAAAAGGGTTTAAAATTAGTAATATAGACTCAGTAGTGATAGCGCAGAAACCACGTCTTGCACCATATATAGATGCGATGCGTGAAAAGATCGCAAGTAGCCTAAAGATACCTACGGATTTTGTGAGTATTAAAGCTACCACATCCGAAGGCCTTGGACACGAAGGAGCTGGAGAAGGGATAACAGCCCATGCTATAGTATGTCTAAGATCGTAACGCTTATTTTTATGTAAAAATTAGTTAAAATACATTTCTCCTCTTTTCCGCATACTATGTTGGAAGACTTTAATTTATAGGAGAGATGTGATCTATGAGACTTATATTTTTTCTCGTCGTGTCGATTGTGCCTGGACTTTTATGGGTTTGGTTCTTCTATAGACGGGATTTTAAGGAACCAGAACCTAAGGCTTTAGTCCTTAAACTTTATGGGTATGGAGCCCTCTCAGTAGTACCTGCGGCGCTTATAGAATCTCCATTTCGTAGTCTTATCAGTGATAGCGCAAATCTCCCGCTCCTCTTTATTATGAGCATATTTGTGGTAGGCCTTGCTGAGGAAGGTTCTAAATTATTAGCTGTAAGATATGGCGCCTATGATAACGAGGAGTTTAGCGAAGTAATGGATGGTATAATCTACTCAGTAACAGCAGGATTAGGGTTTGCTACTGCGGAGAATGTTCTCTATACTCTTAATTTCGGACTCTCCGTTGGTCTCACCCGTATTATTATAGCTTATTTAGCCCATGCTACTTTTTCAGGAATAGCAGGTTTTTATCTAGGTATGGCAAAGTTTCATCCTGAACAGAGAGTTCGGTCTGTAATTATAGGACTTTCTTTAGCAGTATTGCTCCATGGTCTATACGATTTCTTTATAATTGGTCGAATCGTAAGCCCTATCTTTGTGATTATAGGTCTTGTAATGGTCTATACGATGCTTAGTAGGACTATAGAACATGCGAGTAAGATTTCTCCTTATAAGGGGAAAGAACCAGGAGATGCATGATTAACATACTCTACCCTTGAAAATTCTACAGGATATGCTAAAATAAAAGTATGCCAGCGGGGGAAGGCAGGAAAGGGGTTAAGAGATATGGCGGGACATTCGAAATGGTCAAACATAAAGCATAAAAAGGCCAAGGCTGATGCAGTGCGGGGTAAGATGTTCACCAAATTAACTAGGGTGATAATGTTAGCAGCTAAAGAAGGTGGAAGTGATCCAGAGACTAACTTTAGATTAAGGATTGCTATTGAAAAAGCTAAGGAATTTAATATGCCAAATGATAATATTGAACGGGCCATAAAGAGAGGCTCTGGGCAGCTTGAAGGTGTAACCTATGAGGAAATTACTTATGAAGGTTATGGACCAAGTGGCGTTGCAATAATGGTAGAGCTCATAACTGATAATAGGAACAGGACAGCCTCAGATATACGATATATCTTTTCTAAACACGGCGGGAACTTAGGGGAAAGTGGTTGCGTAGCATGGCTCTTTGAAAAGAAAGGAATTATACTGGTTAATAGAGATGACGCAGATGAAGAAGAGCTTATGATGTACGCTATTGATGGGGGCGCAGACGATTTCAAAGTCGAGGAAGAAAGCTTTGAGATTACTACTGAGCCGAAGGAACTAGAAAAGGTAAAGAGTTACCTTGACGAAATGGGAATATCTGTAGAGAACGCAGAGATAACGATGATTCCCAGCAATTCAGTGGAAGTAAATGGAGAAGATGCAGTCCGACTCATGAAATTAATTGATGCTCTTGAAGATAACGATGATGTTCAAGAGGTATACGGTAATTACGAGATCCCAGACGAATTAATGGAGGAATTAAGTAAATAAGAAGTCTTTTAGGGTATGGAACGGCTGATAGCTACCATACCTTTTTCTTTTTCCCTTCTTTTATTGGTATATGTTAAAGGCAGGGAGGGGATGCTAATAGATATGAGGAGTCATTTTTTACATCAAAAGGAGGATGTGAAAGTGAATAGACATAAAACTCTTTTCATACTATTAGTTATTCCCCTTATTCTTGTAAGTTTCATAGTGGTTTACACACAAATCATAGGGAACTATCCCTTTGAAAATTTCTTACGTAAGAATTCGATAACCCATGGTAACAAAGGCATGGGAATCGAGGATCCAGGGGCAGATAACATCATTGTTGAGTTCAAAGAGGTATTTAATGAGTGTGGACACGAAGAGTTAATAAAGAAAGAGCTGATTTCTATATCATTTGGATTATCCGTTGAAGAATTGGAGGAGAGATATCCAGATTGGACATTAAGAGAGTTTTCCCAAAATACTGCTGTCTTCTTTCGTACGCAGGATGGCTTCTGCCAAGAGGATATGATATACAAGCATATTAGCATTAAAGATGGATATGTGACAGTCTTTTATGGTAGACCTCGTACAGATGCTATAGTCGTGAAGACCACCAAGATAAATGCTAAATATCTTCCAACAGATGAGATAAAGAATCTGGAAAATGGCATTGTTATCACTGATGACGCAGAACTTCTTTTAATATTGGAAGGTTTATCGAGTCTTCAGCCGTTCTAACGGTAAAGCCCTTTGATTAAGAGTCTTCTTTGCCCCTTGTACTCTAAACGAGAAAGTGATATAATGAATCATAAGCTAGTATGATTTATTATCCTGGAGGGATGGGTGAAGATATGCTTATCTTAGGGGTTGATCCTGGTACCGCTATCACAGGTTTTGGCATATTACAAGAGAAAGCCTCTAAGGTCAAAGCTTTACAATACGGTGCGATAAAGACTGAGCCAGACATTGATATGGCCCAAAGGCTTAAATGCATTTACGATGAAGTTATTCAACTCCTTAATGAATACCATCCTGAAGTCCTTGCTATTGAGTCACTTTTCTTTAATAAGAACGTTAAAACTGCTTTAACCGTAGGTCAAGCGCGAGGTGTTGTCATGGTGGCAGCAGCTAATTGCGGTGTGGAAGTGGTGGAATATACTCCGCTTCAAGTTAAACAGGCAGTTGTTGGTTATGGACGGGCTACTAAATGTCAGGTTCAAGAGATGGTGAAGATATTACTTTCTTTAGCTAAGCCTCCATCCCCAGACGATGTAGCGGATGCACTTGCTGTTGGTATATGCCACGTACATTCTAGAAAGTTACGGGATATTTTGATGGAAAAGTGAACTTAAAAATTGCTTTCACACTTTGAAAAGGGGGAGCCGTGCCGATTCACTTGTACTGAGGTAAAACTTGCTGAGCCGGCGATCGATGGATGATAGCTTTTCTTAACGGTACTATAGAATTTATAGATATGGACCATTGCATAATCAATGTGAATAATGTTGGTTATAAGGTTTATCTCCCTGTCTCTACTAGGGATGAGATAGGGATGATTGGCAGCACGGTTAAGCTTTATACCTATATGAATGTCAGAGAAGATGCAATGGAGCTTTATGGTTTTAAGACCACTGAGGAGCTGGAATTTTTCAAGATACTGCTATCAGTATCAGGGATTGGTCCGCGAGGTGGTTTGAAAATACTCTCATCTATTTCAGCAACTGAATTTAAAAGAGCTATACGAGAAGAGAATCTATCTGTTTTAACGAGTATATCTGGAGTTGGAAAGAAGACCGCTCAGCGTCTTATACTTGAGTTGAAGGATAAGATAGGCGCATATCCTCTTCCAGAGCTTACGGGAGACGGTAGAGTGATAGGAGGCACAGAACTTGAGGCAGATGCATGTGCTGCCTTAGTAGCGCTAGGATATACTCAAAGTGAAGTTTCTGAAACTATACGTTATGTGAAAAAGGAATTAGGAGACAAATTAGATAAACTTGATCCATCTAGTCTCGTTCAATATATGCTTAAGGTAATTTCAACGCATAAATAATTTTTAAAGGTATTTGTCAAGTAATTGTCCTAGGAAGGTTGATATTGTTATGGCTCAGAACCTAGAAGAACGGATAGTCTCAGCAGACCCTAGATTAGAAGATGTTGAGATGGATGTAGCCCTTAGGCCTCAATGGCTAAAGGATTACATAGGCCAAGAACGTATAAAAGAAAACATTTCTATATTTATAGAGGCGGCCATGGCCAGAAACGATGCTCTAGATCATGTGCTCCTCTATGGTCCACCAGGTCTTGGCAAGACAACTCTAGCCAACATAATCGCGAACGAGCTTGGTGTAGGAATGAGAGTGACCTCTGGACCTGCTATAGAGAGAAGTGGTGATTTGGCAGCTATCCTAACTAACTTAGATTCTAAAGATGTCCTCTTTATAGATGAAATTCATAGGCTAAATAGAAGCGTAGAAGAGATTCTTTATCCTGCAATGGAGGACTTCGCTATAGATATAATAATTGGGAAAGGTCCTAGCGCTAGATCTGTTAGGCTTGATCTCCCAAGATTCACGTTGATTGGTGCCACTACTCGTGCGGGTCTTTTGACTTCGCCACTACGAGATAGGTTTGGGGTCATCGGAAGATTAGAGTTTTATACTAACGAAGAATTACAAATTATACTTGCTCAAGCTAGCAATGCTATGGGGATCGTCCTTGATGAAGAAGGTAGCTTTGAATTAGCCCGTAGGGCTAGGGGTACCCCACGTATCGCCAAACGGCTTCTAAGGAGAGTTAGAGACTTCGCACAAGTAAAAGGTGACGGAGTTATTAACAAGGAATTAGCTAGTGAAGCCCTTGATAAACTCGGGGTAGATGAGATGGGCTTGGATGAAATAGATCGGACTATGATGCTATCGATCATCGAACGCTTTGGTGGTGGACCAGTGGGCATAGATACTATCGCTGCTTCTATAAATGAAGAGCCAGACACAATCGATGATGTCTGCGAACCCTATCTCCTTCAAATCGGTTTTTTGGAACGGACACCGAGAGGGAGGAAAGCTACAAAGCTAGCGTATAATTACTTCGATATATCATATCCAGATTCATAAATTTATCTTTAAGGTTTTTAATGTAAAACAAAGGAGGAAATGCGCATTGCTATATATAGCAGAGTCTTAGCGCACGACTAATGAAATTACTTCTCCATGTATGTTGTGGTCCATGTGCTACCTATCCATACAAGATCCTTAAGGAGCAGGGCCTGGATGTAACAGGATTCTTTTATAATCCGAACATACATCCATATACTGAATATGAAAAACGTTTACATGGGTTTAAAAAATTTAGCGAGAAGGTAGACCTTCCAATAATTATAAAGGATAGTTACAACTTAGAAGAATTTTTTAGGAATGTCGTATTTCGTGAATCAGAGAGATGTCGTTTTTGCTATTGGATGCGTTTAACCGAGGCTGCAGGTGTGGCAAAACACGGAAAGTTTAATGCATTTACTAGCACTCTCTTAGTAAGTCCATTTCAGAAACATCAGTTGATACGAGAGATAGGCGAAGAAGTGGGTAAGGTCTACGGCATAGACTTTTATTATGAAGACTTTCGTAAAGGTTTTAAAGATGGTGTAAACTTATCAAAAGAAATGGGACTTTATCGCCAGCAGTATTGCGGTTGTATATATAGCGAACGTGACCGCTACATAAAGAACGTTACTAATTGAAAGGGGGATAGGCACCTTTCAGTTTATGAATACTAATTGGTTAGGAAAGTTCTTTATAATTACTGGGGTAGTCATAATCGCCATGGGGATTCTTTTAATATTAGTTGGGAACATACCGGGTGTATGGAGATTGCCAGGTGATATATATATCAAGAAGGGAAATTTTACTTTTTATTTTCACTTAACTACAAGCATTTTGTTGAGCGTTTTTCTGATCCTTCTTTTTTGTTTTTTATCGCGAAGGTAAATATTTCTTTACCAATTGATATTACTTTATCTATGGGATGATGATCAAGTTTTTCGGGTATGCTATTTTCGTATCTTAATGTATATTTAAATCCCAAGTCGCTGGAGCCGTTTTATGGCTATCCTTTCGATAAGGAGTGACATTTTCTATGTCAACCAAGGACCTAATGTGGTTATTCTTTAAGTGTACCGGGCTTATTGATGCCTATCTGCTCTACAGAAACTGTGGATACAAAGAGGTTGCTAAGGAAGAACAATTTGAGGTGAAGGAAGGATACGAATGTCACTCTACAGAGCAGAAGGAATTGTACTTAGAAACAAGAACCTAGGTGAGGCAGATAAGATAGTTACAGTCTTTACCTGTACTCATGGGAAGGTTCGAGCTGTAGCAAAAGGTGCACGGCGTCCTAGAAATAGACTTTCTGGAACTACTCAGCTCTTTAGTTACAGTGATTTTCTTTTCTTTTCTGGTAAGAACCTAGACAATATTAATCAAGCTTATTTAAAGGAATCCTTTTTTCGCATAAGGGATGACCTTATACGTATGGCATATGCTTCCTATGTCGCTGAACTCCTTGATTTACTAGTTGAGGAGAAAGCTAAGAGCGAAGAACTCTTTTATCTTCTCCTCACCATTCTCAGGCTTCTATCTACTGAGATAGATTTGAGAACAGTGACGCGTTTTTATGAACTGAAGCTTATGGATATTCTTGGATACAGACCGGAGCTGGATTCATGTGTAAAGTGCGGTACCTCCTTACAAGTAAAAAGCGGGGGTTTTAGTGCATCTATAGGGGGAATACTATGTAATGTATGCATGGGGTCAGTGAGGGATGCTGTTTCTTTATCCCTAGGTGCTATTGCTCTTATGAAGTACTTACTCACTGTGGAACCGGCTAAGCTCAACGTGTTAAGGATCTCAGAAAAAGTTCATTCTGAGATCCAAAGAGCGCTTGAACTTTATGTAAGGTATAGGGTAGAGAGGGATATAAAATCTCTCAGTTTCCTAGAAATTCTATAGAATGCTATGCGAGAAAGGAGGAATTCGAATGGAAATAACACTCCAGATGCTCGATGAAGTACGGACTCGAACAGGTGCTAGTTACGAAAAAGTCGTAGAAGCCTTACGCGCTACTAATGGAGATGTAGTAGAATCTATAGTCTTACTAGAACGTGAAAAAGATGATGTGCCTCTAAAAGGCGAGTTATACGAGCAGGGATCAAAAGTGGTAACTAAATTAAAAGATCTTGTTGCACAAGGAAATAACATAAGGGTTAAGATAAAACAAGAAGACGATACTGTAATCGAATTACCTGCAACTGTTGGGGTACTTAGTGCAGTAGTAGCACCAGCCTTAGCCATAGTAGGTGCTGCAGCATGTCTAGCTACAAAATGTTCTGTTGAGATAGAGAACCGCAATAAAGCTGATGGTAAAGAGCCTTTTATAGGACCTGAAGTAGGCTCTTAACTATAATAGTAGATCTAAAGAAGCCCGACCTCTATAAGAGTTGGCTTCGTTTCATAGGGGTCGGGTTCTCTATTTTAAGACTGGTGGTGCTAAGGTGCGTTCTATTCTATACAATTACCTTCAAATAACTAAGGAATTCTTTAGAAAGAGCAAACGGCTTATAGCTTTTGCTACGTCTGTCTTTTTTGTGGGATTATTAATAGGGATTTATTTCTATCATGTTGATGCTGAAAGCGCCTCCAAAATAGCGCAAGTGGTTATAGGTAAATTTCAAGGTATGGATGAAGTGATGAGAGATTTAGGGACTTCCGGACGTATCTGGATGATATTCTGGAATAATCTACGCGTAGTATTGCTCTCTTTTTCAACTGGGATCTTGTTAGGAATAATACCTGTCTTGATCCTTTTTTTTAATGGACTCTTCATAGGAATAATATCTGGAATGATGAATAATGAGGGCATAAATGTAATAAGATTCTTTATCTTTGGAATATTACCACACGGTATCTTTGAGATTCCTGCTTTTATCTTAGGTGGCGTTATGGGTATAAAAGTAGGGTTAGGATTAATTTTCTCTCCTGGAGAAAAAGTTTGGCTAAAAGGGTTGGTAAATTTACTTCGAGATTCCATAGTAGCATTGACTATAGTCTTACCGCTTTTAGCCCTTGCTGCTGTCATTGAAATGACAGTTACATCAAATCTTGTCAAGACGGTTTTTGGATCAGGATTTTTAAATTAACGATAAAGTTTTTCTTAAGGGATATGGGGGTATTTACATGACTTTTCAAGATATTATCTTGAAGCTACAGGTGTTTTGGGCTCAACAAGGGTGCATAATTCAGCAACCTTATGATATAGAAGTGGGTGCTGGGACCATGAATCCAGCCACATTTTTACGAGTATTGGGTCCAGAACCCTGGAACGTAGCATACGTTGAACCATCCCGCAGGCCTACGGATGGTAGATACGGAGAAAATCCAAATAGGCTCCAACATTATTATCAATATCAGGTAATTATGAAACCTTCTCCTGAAAATATACAGGATATCTATTTAAAGAGTCTGGAATCCTTGGGAATAGAATTAAAAAAACACGATGTGCGATTTGTTGAAGATGATTGGGAATCGCCTACCTTAGGAGCCTGGGGACTTGGATGGGAGGTCTGGCTTGATGGTATGGAGGTAACTCAGTTCACTTACTTTCAGCAAGTAGGTGGGTTTGATCTTAAACCAGTCTCTGTTGAGATAACATATGGCCTTGAACGACTAGCAATGTATATACAGAGCGTTGAAAGTGTCTTTGATATTCAATGGATCGATGATATTACATATGGAGATATCTACCACAGGGGAGAAGTGGAATTTTCTCATTATAATTTTGAGCTATCTGATGCTGATGCGCTCTTAAATTTATTTAATATATATGAAAAAGAAGCGGAACGCATCATAGAAGAGGGCTTTGTACTACCTGCTTATGATTATATACTTAAGTGTTCACATACATTTAACCTCCTTGATGCCAGGGGGGTTATAGGTGTGACTGAAAGGACAAGCTATATTGGGAGAGTAAGGGCTTTGGCACGAAAATGCGCAGAAAAGTATTTAAATGTGCGAGAAGAAATGGGTTATCCCTTATTGTTGAAGGGAGGTAAGACTCTTGCAGAGTGAACTAATCTTTGAGATAGGTACTGAAGAGCTACCTGCTAGATTTGTTAAGACGGGATTGGTAGAATTTAAAAGGTTAGCAGTGGAATTAATGACAAAGGAACGCTTAGAGTATGAGGAGATTCGAACCTTCGGCACTCCTAGAAGGTTAGTTCTCTGTGTCCGGGGCCTTGCAAACAAACAAGAAGATATGATCAAAGAGGTGAGGGGCCCATCAAAGAAGGTTGCTATAGATGAACATGGTGATTTTACTAGAGCAGCTCAAGGGTTTGCTCGTTCTCAAGGTGTTGACACAAAGGATTTAATTGTCAAGAGGACTCCGCAAGGAGAATATGTCTTTGTAATCCTGAAGGAAGAAGGTAGAGAGACAATCCATGTCTTAGAGGAGCTTCTTCCTAATCTCGTTAAGGCTATTAATTTTCCTAAGTCTATGAGATGGGGTGATACAGATATACGGTTTGCCAGACCAATAAGATGGTTAATGTCTCTATATGGAGAAGAAGTCGTATATTTTACTTTAGATGGACTGGGATCTGGGAATATTACCTTTGGGCATAGGCAGCTCTCCGAAGGAGCATATAGTATTAAGTCTACAGATGAATATTTTAAAACCCTTAAAGAGGCTTATTGTATCCTCGATCAGGATAGACGAAGACAGATGATAGTAGGCCAGATAACAAAGGCTGCTAGTACAGTTGGAGGGAGCGTTCTATTCGATGAGGAACTTATAGATGAGGTAACATTTCTCGTTGAATATCCTAGTGCCCTTTGCGGAGGGTTTGATCTCGAGTTTCTGAAGATACCTGCAGAGGTACTAATCACTACGATGAAGGAACATCAAAGGTACTTCCCTGTAGTTGACGATAATGGCTCCCTAATGGCTGCTTTTATAGCCATTAGGAATGGTGGACAAGAATATATAGATATTGTACGAGCTGGAAATGAAAGGGTTTTAAAAGCTCGACTCTCTGACGCCAGGTTCTTCTATGAAGAGGATAAACGTCTACCTTTAAGTGAACGTGTACAAGAACTCTCGGGTATAATATTTCATGAAGCTTTGGGCACCATGGCTGAGAAGGTTAATAGGGTCAGTAACCTCGCTTCATATATCGGTGAAAGCTTTGGTTTAGATATAGAGACTCTAAAGAAGATAAATAGAATAGCTCTTCTTTGTAAAGCGGATCTTGTCACCAACATGGTTCGTGAGTTTCCAGAGCTCCAGGGACAAATGGGCAGGGAATATGCGCGTTTATCTGGTGAAGACAGCGCAGTAGCTGAAGGGATCTTTGAGAGCTACCTTCCTAGGTTTTCTGGTGACGTTCTTCCAAAGACAGATATTGGTCGAGTTGTAAGCCTTGCTGATAAGTTCGATAGCATAGTGGGGACCTTTGGAATAGGACTCATTCCTACTGGGTCAAAGGACCCTTATGCCCTTCGCCGTCAGACCTTAGGCATTTTAAATATTTTGATGGATGCTAGGTGTCATGTGCAGTTAAGCCATGTCATTGGGAAAGCTCTCGAACTTTATGAGGACTCTTCTAAGATTACAAGGAATACTAAAGAGATAAACACAGACCTGATGGAGTTCTTTAAACAGCGGTTAGCAGGGCTTTTACAGGAGAGGGGTTTCAAGCACGACGTAGTTGAAGCAGTACTTGCAGCTGGTTTCGATGATGTAGTTCAGACCCTTGATAGGGCTCAGGCCTTAAATGACGTTATGTCCACATCTGAGTTCCTTAATCTTATAACTGCTATTACTCGAGCAGACAGGATATCAAAGGGTGTGACTCCTTCTGAGATAGATCCTTCTTTCTTTACAGATGAGGCAGAGAATGACCTTTATAAAGAATATATACGCTGTAAGGATGAGATAAATAATATCATTGCGACTAGTCAAGATTCATCTAATAGATTTTTAAAGATCCTTTCCACCTTAGCGACTCTTCGAGGGCCTGTAGATCGTTTCTTCGATGATGTTATGGTCATGGTAGAGGATGAAACCATACGTGGCAATAGACTCTCTCTTATCAGAAAGGTAGCTGACTTATCATTACTTGTAGCAGATCTATCAAAGATAAGTTATGAATAATTTTGGTAATAAAATTACAAAATATTAGTATTAAGAAGGACTTTGATATTTTTTGTCGAATAATTATCTGGCGTCCCGTTTTTTTCTATTATCACGCCGTTACTTATAATAGAAAAGTATAACGCATACGTTTATTGGGTTTGGCTATAATAACCAGAGCAAGGTAGGATTATTTAAACTTTATAACGAAAGGAGAGCGAGAGCCTGGTACTGAGAGACCCTACCTTAGCTCCTCTATGGATCCATGGGTGGTTAAAAAGGAAAGAGATACCATAGAATTTTCTAAAAACCAGGTAAAATATATGGCAAATAACAAGTATGTTTACTTTTTTGGAAATGCAAAAGCAGAGGGCGACGCTAGTATGCGTAACCTCCTAGGCGGAAAAGGTGCAAACCTCGCTGAGATGGTGAATCTTGGGATACCAGTTCCGTCTGGCTTTACTATAACAACAGAGGTCTGTACGTTATTTTACAAAAATAATCGTCAATATCCTGAAGGATTACAGGAACAAATCGAGCTTAATCTTAAGAAACTCGAAGAGAGTATGGGGAAGAAATTTGGAGATTGTAATAATCCCCTTTTAGTATCTGTTCGCTCAGGCGCGCGAGTTTCCATGCCAGGTATGATGGATACTGTATTAAACCTGGGACTTAATGACGACACTGTTAAGGGTCTTATAGCTGCTACTGGAAATGAGCGGTTTGGTTACGATGCATATCGCCGTTTTATTCAGATGTTCAGCGATGTGGTTCTCGGCGTAGAACATAGTGAATTCGAGACAATTCTTAATGCTGAGAAAGAAAAGAAAGGTATTAAATTTGATACTGATTTGACAGCTGATGATCTTAAAGAATTAGTAGCTCTTTATAAAGAGAAGGTTAAAGAAGAGAAAGGAATAGATTTTCCCGAGTCACCTATGGAGCAACTTAAGATGGCAATAGACGCTGTCTTCGATTCTTGGGATAATCCTCGCGCTTTTACATATAGAAGACTTCATAATATATCCCATGATTGGGGTACTGCTGTTAATGTTCAGGCTATGGTCTTTGGAAATATGGGAGAAAACTCAGGTACTGGTGTAGCCTTTACCCGTGACCCTTCTACCGGAGAAAACAAATACTATGGCGAATATCTTAGAAACGCTCAGGGTGAAGACGTAGTTGCTGGTATCAGAACTCCCAAACCTATAGCAGAACTTGAGAAGGATATGCCTGCTATATATAAGGAACTTACAGGGATCTTTGATAGGTTAGAGAACCATTATAAAGATATGCAGGACGTAGAATTTACAATAGAAGAAGGTAGACTTTTCTTATTACAGACTCGTGGTGGTAAACGTACTGCAGCAGCAGCTATTAAGATAGCTGTGGATATGGTGAAAGATGGTTTTATTAATAAAGACACAGCTTTACTACGAGTTGATCCCGGTCAACTTGATCAACTTCTACACAATCGGATAGATCCGAAGGCTAGTAAGCAGGTCATAGCAAAGGGCTTAGCTGCTTCTCCTGGAGCTGCTGTAGGTAGTGTTGTCTTTAGTTCAGATAAGGCTGCAGATGCGGGAGAAAATAACCAGACGGTTGTCTTGGTGCGCAATGAAACTTCTCCCGATGATATACATGGTATGGCAGCTGCTCAAGGGATTTTAACTGCACGTGGTGGAATGACTAGCCACGCGGCGGTAGTAGCTAGAGGTATGGGTAAATGTTGTGTTTCTGGTTGTGAAGCTATAAAAATCGATGAAGAGAAGAAGCAATTTATAGTCGGAGATATAGTTGTAAAAGAAGGAGATTTTATAACCATAGATGGTTCTACAGGAGAAGTTATGTTAGGTAAGGTCCCCACTATAGCTCCTGAAATGAGCGAGGATTTCTTAACATTAATGGAATGGGCAGACGCTACTCGTGTGCTAAAAGTGAGGGCAAATGGAGATTCCCCTGTAGATGCAACAAATGCCAGGAACTTTGGAGCCGAAGGAATTGGACTATGTAGGACAGAACATATGTTCTTTGCTGAGGATAGAATTCCTATTGTTCAGGAAATGATCTTGGCGAATAGCGCTGAAGAACGTAAAAATGCATTGGCTCAGCTCTTACCTTTACAAAAGAATGACTTTAAAGCTATATTCAAAGCCATGCAAGGCTTACCAGTGACTATACGGCTTTTAGATCCTCCGCTCCATGAGTTCTTACCTAGCTACGACGATCTTTTAGTAGAGCTAACACAGTTAAAGGCTACAAATGCCGATAGTGCAGTTATTGCAGAGAAAGAGGCTCTCCTTAGTAGGGTGGAGAAGCTTAAGGAAATCAACCCTATGCTGGGACATAGAGGGTGTCGCTTAGGGGTCACTTTCCCTGATATCTATGAGATGCAGGTAAGAGCCATCTTCGAAGCAGCGACTGAACTTTCTAAAGAAGGGGTAACAGTAGTCCCAGAAGTTATGATCCCCCTAGTAGGGCATGTAAATGAATTAAAGCTAATGAGAGAACTTACTCAAAAGACTGCAAAAGCTGTCATGTCAGAGGTTGGGGTCGAGGTTGAATATATGGTCGGGACAATGATTGAACTGCCTAGAGCAGCGTTGACTGCTGATGAGATTGCACAAGAAGCTGAGTTTTTCTCCTTTGGCACAAATGATCTTACCCAAACAACCTTTGGGTTCAGTAGAGATGATGCTGAAGGTAAATTCCTTGCCTATTATTTAGAGAATAACGTATTGGAGAGGAATCCCTTCCAAGTATTAGATCAAACTGGTGTAGGTCAATTAGTTGAGATGGGGGTAAAGAAAGGACGTTCCACAAAGGATGACTTAAAGGTAGGGATTTGTGGAGAACATGGCGGAGAGCCCCTTTCGGTAGAGTTTTGCCATCGCGTAGGTCTAGATTATGTGAGTTGCTCTCCCTTTAGGGTTCCTATTGCAAGGTTAGCAGCAGCTCAGGCTCAAATCAAAGAACCTAGGTAGAGAATCATATGAAAATAACGAACTCTTGGGGCGTGTTATGGGAAGGATGAGGATTTCATCCTTATAAGCCCCTAAGGGGCTATTAAGGTCCAGGCCATTAATGCGCGGCTTGGACTTTTTATATTTATAAAGGTGGTGACTATAATTGAAAAACATTCGTGAGTTCCTCGAAGAAATGGAGGAAGAATATCTATCACCATATGGAGTTCGTTCGCGAGAGAGTAAGGGTAGAGAGAGAGAGGAAGAAAAGTGTAAGATTCGTACTGAATTTCAGCGAGATAGGGACAGGATAATACACTCAAAATCCTTTCGTAGACTGAAACACAAGACACAGGTTTTTATATCCTCCACAGGGGATCATTATAGAACGCGATTAACCCATACATTAGAGGTCTCACAGATAAGTCGCACTATAGCCAGGGCACTTAGAGTAAATGAAGATCTGACAGAGGCTATTGCATTAGGTCATGATATAGGTCATACTCCCTTTGGTCATGCAGGAGAAGAAGGACTTAACGAAGTCTTTAGTGGAGGATTTAAGCATAATTTACAGAGTTTGCGTGTAGTGGATCTTTTAGAGAGAAAACGCTGTGATTTTCCGGGTTTTAACCTGACTTGGGAGGTAAGGGATGGTATTCGTACTCATACAGGCCCTGATGAGCCCGCTACTATAGAAGGATGGATAGTAAGGTATTCAGATCGCATAGCCTATATTAATCATGATATAGATGATGCTATTAGAGCTGGCATAATTAAAGAGGAAGATTTGCCAAAAGATTGTGTAGCTATTCTTGGTGAAAGCCATGGCGTGAGGATAGATACTATGGTGAAGGATATAATATATTCGAGTCAATATAAGAATAAGCTTTGTATGAGCGGAGAAGTTTATCATGCTATGAACATGCTAAGAGATTTCCTTTTTGAAAGGGTATATTTTTCTCCAAGTGCTCGGGGCGAAGCTATGAAGGGTAAAGGTGTTGTGAAAGAACTCTTTAGGTACTTTTGCGAAAATCCATCTCATCCAGGGTTAAATAGAAACGGTCTTTTAGAACAGGATGTATGTGATTATATAGCTGGTATGACAGATGTATATGCTATAAATCAATATTGTAGCATATTTTTACCAGACTTTAAAGATAATATCTTTTACAGGAAGTAGTAGTTACAGTCTAAATAGCTCATTTACTTAAAATATCAGAGATATTTGCGTAAATAAAGAGGATTTTTTGAATTCTTGTCGAAAAAGATATAACTGCATAATATATATAATATAGCGGGAAACTAGTTCTATTACTCGTCTGTCTTTTAGGTAATTAGATCCATTATATTCGGAATAAGGTGTTCTATCAAAAAGAGGATTATTTATTCAAATACAAGAAAGGAAAAAAGCATTTTATGGCGAAATCTTTATATATAACATAGATTACAAATCTTAAAGCCCAATTTAGGGGATGACAATTTAGGGAAGACTCGTCCTGTTTTTCTTTTAAGACTTTTAAATATAACTCATTTCGAAGGATAGGAGGAGGATGAGTTCTTGATGAAACCATTAAATCGTAGTGATGATATTGAGGCGATACGTTCTTCCAATGACATTGTGGATGTAATTTCGCAGTATGTATCTTTAAAACAATCGGGCAAAAATTTTAAAGGACTTTGTCCTTTTCATAAAGAACAAACCCCTTCCTTTAACGTCAACCCGGATAATCAGTTTTTTTATTGTTTTGGTTGTGGAGCGGGGGGCGATGTCTTTAGTTTTATTATGCAAATAGAGAATATGACCTTTCCAGAGGCTGCAGAGGTCCTTGCAGAGAGAGTAGGGATGAGTTTCTCTGTCAAAGCAGGTTCTCGTGATTCAGAAGAATTTCAGAAAAGAGAGAGGCTCTATAAGGCGAATAGTTTAGCTGCTGAATACTTTCATAATTATCTTACTCAAACTATAGAAGGAAAGGCTGCAAGGGAGTATTTGGCGCAACGTGGGATCAAACCAAAGGCTATACAAGAATTTATGTTAGGATATTCTCCTAACAGATGGGATGGTTTGATGAATGTTATGCTTAAAAAGAGTTTCTCTGCTAAAGAATTAGAAAACGCAGGCCTTATCCTTGCAAATAGGGACCGCGACAGTCACTATGATAGGTTTAGAGATAGATTGATCTTTACCATTTGGGATCATATGGGGAGGATAGTTGGTTTCGGTGGACGAACCATGAACGATAGTCAGGGTCCTAAATACTTAAATTCTCCTGAGACCCTGATCTTTGAGAAAAATAAGGGATTATATGGATTGCACATTGCAAAGGACGAAATAAGGCGTACTGGTATAGTTGTGCTTGTTGAAGGATATATAGATGTTATTAGCGCTCATCAGAGCGGAATAAAGAATGTAGTAGCATCTATGGGCACAAGTCTAACAGAAGGACAGGTGAACCTGATATCCCGTTACGCAAAGGAAGTTTTAATAGCTTATGATGCTGATGCAGCAGGTGCTAACGCCACTTTGCGCGGGTTAGACCTACTAAGGGCAGCGGGACTTTATGTGAAGATCATCTCCCTTCCTTCTGGTATGGACCCAGATGAACTAATTAGAAGATCGGGGGCTACTGTTTTTATTGGTTTAATGGAAAAAGCTCTTTCGCTAGCAGAGTATAGGATTGAATTAATACTGGATAACAGTGATATCTCTACAGTTGAAGGTAAATCAAAAGCAGTGAGAGACTTAATAAATTTTTTAGTTACACTTGATAATGCAGTGGAAGAGGAAGAATATGCTAAGAAATTTGCACGGGAATTAGGAATCTCTGAAGGCTCAATTCTTATAGAATTAGAGAAAGCAAGACGTAGTCATATCAAAACTAAGAGTATAGAGAATAAATTTCCGAAAAATAACCATACTAATGTTAAAAATACAAATTATACTAATAATATGAAGGCTCAGTCCACGTCAGCCATTGAAAAAGCTGAAAAGATGCTATTATACTTTATAATATGGCATAAGGAGTTAAGAATAGAGGTAGAAGAGCGCATTGGAGTTGAGGGATTTACAAATCCACAATTTCGTGAGCTTGCAGCGGTATTGTTTAAGAACCATGATTCTCATGAAGGTGCATTACTTTTAAAGAAACTTAATATGGATTTCACGAATACTTTTAATGTGGGAATGACTCAATTATTAGCGGAGATTTCCCTCCTCCAATCGGATGTAGAATATAAAAAAGAGGTATTCGATGATTGTTTAAAATACATTGAGAAACGTATCTTAGATGAGAAGATAAAAGCGTTAGACGATGAGATCAATATTCTTTTCAATAAAGGTGATAAGGAGAGTGCACTGAAACGTCTTCAATATAAAGGAGATTTAATGAAAGAGCGTGGAAAGCTCTCTTCTTTTCAAGGTATATCTTGAATATAATTGTTAGAACGAGTTTATAATTCATATAAATTTTAACGATGGGTTTTGAATAAGAGACTGATAGGAAGAATTGTTCTGTTGTTAATCGAAGTAGTAAGAAGGGGGGGATCGTTGCTCATGTCAAAAGGAAATAGAGCAAGTGAGGAACGACATATAAAGACTGAAGAACTCTTCACTGGTGAAGTGAAGAAATTAATTGAGACTGCTAAGAAGAAAGGTACATTGACCTATAAAGAAATGATGGATACGCTGGAAAGTGTAGAACTTACTCCGGAACAAATAGATGATATATATCGGCAATTGTCTGATATGGGTATAGATGTTGTACCAGAAAGTGACGATATAGCCTCTGAGGAACAAGTGGATACCTCCGAGCCTATAGAGGACTTAGAGTCGGATATTCCCGAAGGAATTGAAGTGGACGATCCGGTTCGAATGTATTTGAAAGAGATTGGGAGGGTACCGCTTTTAACAGCAGAGGAAGAGATAGAATTGGCTCAAAGAATAGAACAGGGTGAAGAAGAAGCAAAACGTGAGCTCTCTGAGTCTAATCTCAGGTTGGTTGTTAGTATTGCTAAACGTTATGTAGGGAGAGGTTTGCTATTCTTGGATTTGATCCAAGAGGGGAACCTTGGCCTTATGAAAGCTGTTGACAAATTTGATTATAGGAAAGGATATAAGTTCAGTACATATGCTACTTGGTGGATAAGGCAAGCTATTACAAGAGCTATAGCTGATCAAGCGCGTACGATAAGAATACCAGTTCATATGGTTGAGACCATCAATAAGCTTATAAGGACTTCACGTCATCTGCTTCAGGAGCTTGGTAGGGATCCCACCCCTGAAGAGATTGCAGAAGCTATGGATATGGATGTAGAGAGGATACGTGAGATTATAAAGATCGCTCAGGAACCTGTTTCTCTTGAGACACCTATCGGTGAAGAAGAAGACAGTCATCTTGGAGACTTTATAGAAGATCAGGAAGCACTTGCTCCTGCTGAATCTGCTTCATTTACTATGCTAAAAGAGCAACTAGATAGTGTATTGCATACTTTGACAGAGCGCGAACAGAGAGTTCTAAAGCTGCGTTTTGGGTTGGAGGATGGTAGGCCTCGTACTCTTGAGGAGGTAGGTCAGCTCTTTGGAGTTACCAGAGAGAGAATTAGACAGATAGAAGCTAAAGCCTTAAGGAAGTTGAGGCATCCTAGCCGAAGTAAGAAGTTAAAAGACTATCTAGATTAGCTAGATACTATACAATGTTTATCATACAAAAGTCTGTTTTGATAGAAACTTAATAAAAACCTTGAAAAGCAAAGAAATACGTAGATAGGTCAATACAATTGCTTGTTAAGGCTATTTCAGCTCAAATACGGTTTTTGATTTTAATGTCACAGTGAAGTATAATAACAAATGTCGGTCGGATATTCCCCGATAGCTCAATGGTGGAGCAACCGGCTGTTAACCGGTAGGCTGCAGGTTCGAGTCCTGCTCGGGGAGCCACCTAATGGGCCCATAGCTCAGTTGGTCAGAGCAGTCGACTCATAATCGACTGGTCGTAGGTTCAAGTCCTACTGGGCCCACCATCTTTTATGCTCCCATCGTCTAGTGGCCTAGGACACAGCCCTTTCAAGGCTGCGGCGCGGATTCGAATTCCGCTGGGAGCGCCATTCTATTATAACCTGCTGAGAAGCGGGTTTGTTTTTTTCTCTTCTAAATTTCCTCCGTATATAGAATCAAGTGCCTATTCGATCCTTTCTTTATAATTAACTATATCTTAGTTCATTATAGCAGGAAAACCAAACTTTTTATCGAATAACAAATAAAAAGCTTCCAACTTTTTTGTAGTCAGCGAATTCATTAGGTTTTTTTACACAAAAGGGGAGGAGAGACTTATGTCAGGAACAAAAATGCGTCCACTGAAGACAGGAATTGCTTACCATGGTAATAGGATTTTGAAACATATAGAAGAGGACATGAGGGACATAATTGAACACAATTTTAATCTAGTTGTTCATATGTTCTCCCATAATGATTGGGATCGACATTGTAGAGTCATGGCAGATATAATTAAGATTACTGAGGATTTTGGATTAGAAGTATGGATCGATAATTGGGGATTAGGCGGGCCTCCAGGTGATAAGTCTCATTTCCTTGCATATTATCCAGAGAGTCATCAAATATATTCAGATGGTACAATGGATCCTGTAAGAGCATGTCTAAATAGTATAGACTTTAGGAAGTTCACAAAATCATGGCTTGATACAGTAAAGGAAATAGGAGGAAAGACTATATTCTGGGATGAACCTCACCTTGTTGGGAAAGACATGGAAAACGGCACGCCAAAGGTTTGGACCTGCAGGTGTGCTCGGTGTCAGGAAGTATTTAAAGAAAGATACGGTAAGGAGATGCCTACAGAATTTACCCGTGAGGTTGAGGCCTTTAGAATCTGGACGATAGTAGACTATTTTCGAGAAGCTACAAGTTATAGTAAAAGTTTAGGAATGGATAACGTAGTATGCGTGATGCTCGGTGAAAGCTTTGGTATTAATTTATCTACTATTCATGAGATCGCTAGCCTAGAGACTTTAGATAATATTGGCACAGATCCATATTGGCTTGGTACAAACGCAGATCCATATGAATTCGTTTATTCCGCCACAAAAAGGAACTTAGAGATATGTGAGAAATATGGGAAGGATCATAACCTTTGGATTCAGGGGTATGGCTTTCCTAAGGGCAGAGAAGAAGAGATAATCTCAGGTGCTGATGCTGCATACGATGCTGGAGCTAGAACTATTTTAGTCTGGGGTTTCCGTGGAGGCGAATCAAATGATTATCGTGCGAAGAACCCAGACTTGACATGGAAAGTTATTGGGGATGCAATGCACAGGATTAAAGAACGAGATAGGGATCTTAGAAGAAGTATGCATAATAAGACCATATAATAATAAAAAGAACCTTGGAGAAGATATACTTATTAACTAACTTTATTAGATGAGGAGCTGAGCATGTTTGAGCAAACGCACGGGAAAATCAGGTAGTGGCGTTAAAGCGAAGACCACGTTACTTAATCTTCCGCCCTCTAAGCTTGTTGATGAAAAGACCCATTACGATAGGGGTGTAAAGTCTGTAAAAGAGGGAAAGTATAATGACGCTATCTCTGAATTAGAGAAGGCAGTATATTTAAATCCCCATAATGAACTTTATAGAAAGACCTTAGGACAAGCTAATTTTCTTAATGGCATCTCTTTTTATAATAATGGGAAATTAAGTAATGCCATTGCTGGTTTCCGTAATGCCCTTCAAGTTGACCCTTTTAATGCGTCGTATCTATACAATCTAGGATTAGCATATCATAAGAACAAAAACGTGGATAAAGCCATTGAAGCTTATACAAGAGCACTTAAGATAATCCCTGATGATCCAGACCTGCGTTATCGTTCTGCTCTAGCATATTTAGATAAAGGAGATAGTAAGGCCGTTATCAGTCTTGCAGAAGAGGGTGTTAAAAGATTTTCTGGCAGAAGAGACAGCTGGGTGTGGCAATGGCTCATTGCCATCTCCTATGCTATATCCGGAGAATGCAAAAGAGCCCTTAACCTCTTTAAAGATATCGAAGTAGAAGAGAATCTCTTTTCTTATGTTGATCACCCTTTGACAGCAAACTTTTTTTGGGGTATGGGACTTTTGAATTTAGAAGAGAATAACTATGAAGACGCAGAAAAATATCTTAGCGAATCATCACGCCTATTTGCAGATAATCCTATAGCTGACTACTATTATGGTCTTGCCCTTCTGGGTTCTGACAAGATAGACGAAGCTGTCCTATACATGGAAAATGCTTTTGAGCAGGGACTTAATTCTATGGATGTGAGGCGTAATCTAACTAATGCCATGTATGAACTAGCTCTTCTATACGAAGAAAAGAGCGAAATGACAGAAGCACTTGAATTATTAGAAAGGGCATGGCAGATCTACCCGCAGTCTATTAAAGAAGCTCTCGTAAAAATATATTTTGAATTTGGACTGGCTTTAGCAAAAGAAGAAAAGTTTGATGAAGCTATTTTAGAGTGGTCTAAAATTGAAAAGATTGATCCTGATAATAATGATGCCCTTCATAATATAGCATTAGCATATGAGCGTATGGATATGCATGATAAGGCTAAACACTACTGGGAGAGAGCAATAAAGAATTGGAAGAAAGAACATCGTAGGAAAAAGAAGACAGGAGAAGATAGTGAAGTCGCACAGTACCTAGGAGTTGCCCATGCGCACCTGGCAAAGGATTTTATGAAAAAGAGCGAATTTGATAGAGCAGTCTATGAATATGAGCAAGCTGTGAAGTATCGTCCACACGATTCAGTTATTCGTTTGGAACTAGTAGATGTTGAATTCGCTAGAGGGAATGAAGATAAGGCTAAAGATATACTAAAGGAAATGGTCAGTGAAGAACCGGCTAGTATTGATGCTTTAAAGAGATTAAGCGATATTTGTTCACAAGAAGGTAATATTGAAGCAGCAGTAGCATACATGGAAGATGTTGTTCACAGAGAACCTGATGACGCTAGAAACCGAATTATTCTAGCGAGGCAATACCTAACTTTAGTTGATGAACTCCTTAATTATGAGGACCATGATGATGCTATGCTTTATTTAGAGAAGGCGCGCGTTCTTGATCCAATAGAACCCAAGGTTTTTGTACTAATGGGGGTAATAAAGTTTATAAGAGCTTCAGCAGGTGGTCCAGGTAGTAGGAAGATGCGATCACAGGCTGAAGAGCTCTTTGAAGAAGCCATTTCTTTAAAACCAGGTGAAGTAGCCATCCCACTGGAAATAGGTGTACGTCTTATGGAAAGAGGGATAGAGAAAGTGGCTAGGGAATACTTAGATATGGCTTTAGAGGTGGAACCACATGATAAATATACCCTCTGGAATATTGGGAAGATTTATTTAGATAATGGTCACGATGTAATAGCATCTAAGTATTTTGAACGTATAGCTCAGCTTAGTGATGATAAGGCTCAAGAGTATTTAAATATTGCTTCAAATTTGTATGTGAATGATGAATTTCACATAGCTATAAAATATTTTAACAAAGCACTTGAGTCACAAGATACCTCGCTTAGTGCTGAAGATGAAACTCATATTCATATTTGTTTATCCCATTGCTATCATGAGGAATACTTCTTTGATAACAGGGTCAGGAAAGAATTGAATCTCGCGGCAGAATCTGTTAAGAGAATAGAAGACATAGGTACTAGGCTTAAATTGACTGAGTATATAAACGCACAAAGAGAATTGCTGGACTTCCTCTTTTTTCAACGTATAAAAGGCGGTGATGTTTTTGGCTTCGATGAAGAGCCCATTTGAGGTTTTAGGTATTGACAAGTCTGCTTCAGATAAAGAAGTAAAAAATGCCTATTTTAAACTGGTAAAGACCTTTAATCCTGAGAGACATGGTGAGAAATTCAAAGAGATACGTGAGGCGTATGAAATACTCAGAGACGAGGAAAAGCGCTTGCAGTTAACGATCTTTGAATTTGTTGATCCTTATACTGATTCAGAAGAACCGCATAAAGATTTGAAATATAATTTTGAATTTAAGCTCACATCTAAACTTATGATACTCGATGAAGAGCTTGTAGATTTCGGAGATGAGTTTTGGCAAAGAAAGAGAGCTAAAGTTTAACGGTGAGGAGATACATTCAGTATGTTATGGTTATTTGGTAAAAGATCTAAAAGGAATGATGATAGCGAGAGCGAACTAACTCTCAGGATACAGAAGACTGAGGATACCATAAAAGAGTTTGCTCAGAGTTTAGAGAGGACAAGTGAAGAACTAACAGCTTCAGTTAACGCACTTAAAGAAAACTTTCTTTCGGATAAAGAAAGCCTTGTTAATGTGCAAGGTGAACTAAAGCGATTAGGTAAAGTCCAGTTTAAAAGCAATAATCTCATGGAAATGAATCATGATCTCACAGATAAGGCTCTGGGGACTCTTAAGAAGGCTATTGAACAGAGAGAACGTCAATTTACAGCTTTTGGAGAGGAGATGGAGACAAGGATTAAGAGGGAGAGCCTCTTATTTGCATTAGAAGATCTCTTTGCTATAGCTGCTAGTCTCCAGGAATGCATTGATATGATGGAAAAAGAGATTAAAGAAGGTGGAACGCTGAGTGCTTCATGGATTACTGGATTGAAAAGAGTACGCGAACGAGTTATGCGTGTGCTAAAGAGTCTAGATGTTGAACCTATTCCAGTAGTGGGGATACCCTTTGATCCTAATCTTCATATAGCTATAGATATTGTAGAGACATGTGATGTGTCAGAGAATACTATAGTAGCTGAATATACCACAGGATATACTATGAATGGAAAGATTTTACGTCATGCTGAGGTTGGAGTAGCTAAGACTCCGCAAGATGATAAAGAAACTTCTTGGAGACGTGAGTCACGCAGGTGGCGCCGGCATAGACGAATTGCTTGGGCGAAGATGCGAAGTAACCGCAAAAGCAGAGCACGAGAAGATAATTAATATGTAATATGGAAGGGAGAAGTACTCAGTGAGTCGAACAATTGGTATTGATCTCGGTACTACAAATTCTGTTGTCAGCGTAATACAGGATGGCAAACCCATAATAATCTCCTATGAAAACGAGAAGATACTACCGTCAGTAGTTGGAATAGGACCAGATGGTAAGTTGCTTATTGGTACCCCAGCTAGAAACCAGTATGTTTTGAAACCAGAAGATACGATTAGGTCTATAAAGCGGGAGATGGGAACAGCAAAGAAGGTCTCAATGGGTGGAAAAGAGTATACGCCTCAGGAGATCTCAGCTTTTATACTGAGAGAACTTAAGCGGAGAGCTGAAGAACATTTAGGGGAGCCAGTAGAAAGGTGTGCTATAACTGTACCTGCATATTTTTCTGATGCGCAAAGGCAAGCTACTAAAGATGCTGGGGAGATCGCTGGCATGGATGTAGCTAGAATAATTAATGAGCCTACAGCTGCTGCTCTAGCCTATGGATTAGATAAAGAAGAGGAACAGAAGGTCCTTGTCTATGATCTAGGTGGAGGAACATTTGATGTGTCCCTAGTTGAGATCAATTCAGGTGTAATTGAGGTCATTTCAACCCATGGGAATAATAAGCTGGGCGGAGATGACTTCGATGAGAGGATCGTAGAGCGACTCCTTGAATACTTTAAAGACGAGCATGGTATAGACCTTGCCCAAGATCGTAAAGCTATGGCAAGATTAACGAGAGCAGCTGAACGTAGTAAAATCCTCCTTTCGGATAGACCTTATGCTAGGATCCAAGAGGAATTTATAGCAAGTAAAAAAGGTAGACCTATTAACCTAGATTATGAACTCTCTAGAAGCGAATTTGAATCTCTTATAGCAGATTTGATCGACTCTACTAAAGAATCGGTAGATATTGTTTTAAAAGATGGTAACATAAAACCTAATGACATAGATAAAGTTTTGCTTGTGGGTGGATCAACTCGTATCCCTGCTGTACGACGTCTCATTACAGATATATTTATGGAAGCAGCACCTTCTGCAGCTGTAAATCCAGATGAATGTGTTGCACTAGGCGCGGCTGTACAGGGAGGCATAATAGATGGAGAAGAATCTATAGAAGCTATTCTTGTTGACGTGACTCCTTATTCATTGGGTATAGCTGTTCTTTACCGTGAATATGGTCTGAGTATACCTGATTATTATAGTGTCCTCATACCTAGAAATACTGCTATACCTACATCAAAAGCAGATGTATTTACAACTAGCTATGATGATCAAGATGCCGTAGATATAAAGGTATACCAAGGAGAACACGCTATAGCATCTCAGAATGTCTTGCTCGGAGAATTTGAACTTGGAGATATACCTTCAGCCCCAGCAGGAGTTCCTAAGATCATAGTCACCTTTGATTATGACGTAAATGGAATAGTCAATGTAAGTGCTAAGAATAAAGATACTGGCGCTGAACAGAAGATCGTGATTACTAATGCTGCTGAAAGGATGAGCGAATATCAGAAGGATATAGCTATAAGTAGGGCAGACGAACTTTGGGATGAGGAAGATAAGATGGAACTTACATCAATTAGAGCACTTATAAGAAAGACGAAAGAGCTTATAGAAGAGATAGATTTAGAAAACGCAGAGGGACTTGAGGATCTAATTGATGAACTAGAAGATGCTATAGATAGTCGGGATATAAAGACCGTACTTCAAACTTCAGAAGAGTTGGAAGACCTACTTTATGAGCTAGAGATTTAATCTTTCTTGGTAATTGTGCCTGTGGAGAATCTTCCATAGGCTTTTGAATAATTAGATACCCAATTAAAAGGAGCGACATATAGTGAGAATACTTCATACTTCTGACTGGCATATAGGAAGAAAACTTTATGATTATTCTTTAATAAATGAGCATGAGAAGTTTCTTGATTGGCTCCTTACATGTATTAAAGATGAAGGGATCGATCTTCTTGTAGTTGCAGGCGATATATTTGATTCAGCGGTTCCAGCTGGGATTGTAACAGACCTTTATTATAAGTTTCTCTATAGACTCTTTTCTCAGACCAACGCCTCAGCTATTATAATCGCAGGGAATCATGATTCCCCTACCAGACTTGGAGCGCCAAAGGAATTTCTTAAACTTGCCCGTATTCATGTTTTGGGCTCTCTACCTAATAATATAGACGAATGTGTTATAAAGGTAGGAACCCATGAGGAGATGGTTTGCCTGGTTGCCTTGCCATATGTACCTGAGGGGGAACTCATACCTCATATCTCATTTGAAAAAGAGATAGAAACTTCTCGTAGGTATCGTAAGGCCATAAAAGAGTGCTATCAAAGGTGTATCAACTCTATCTCAGAGGACCTCCCTAAGATTTTAATGGGTCACTTCTTCCTTCAAGGTGGAGAAATAGGCGAATCAGAGAGAGTTATAAATATTGGCGGTACAGAACCTGTGTGTACAGGAGATCTTCCAGAGGGATTAACTTATGGTGCTCTCGGACACCTTCATCGTCCTCAGATAATATCAGATACCTCATATCCTCTAGTCTATTCTGGTTCTCCACTTCCTATGACCTTTAGAGAAGCCTTGCACGATAAATACGTTTACGTCTTAGATACTAATTCGCCATTATCCCCCAAACCAATAAAGCTCCCTAAGTTCAGGGAATTAAAGAGAGTCAGTGGAACTCTAAGGGAGATATTACGTTTATGTGAAAAAGGCGATTTCATGGGAACTTTAGTAGAAGCTACCTTGATCATTGATGAGCCAGTAATAGGGGCAGCTGATATTATTAGGCAAGCCTTTCATGAGAAGGGCGCTTCAGTCCTATCAATTCAAGCCAGGTTACTGGATACTAAAGATGATGTTGAATTCGCAGATTTCAATGATTTAGCTGTAAGGCTCCCAGATGAGATCTTTAAAGAGTTTTATATGACTAAATATGATGGAAAGCTCCCTGATTCTAAATTGTTAAATACCTTTATAGAGCTTCTGAAATTGGTGGAAGAAAGAAGGGGTGAGGGAGAAGCATGAGACTTCTAAGGCTTAGACTAAAAAACTTAAATAGTTTCAAGAAAGGCATAGAATTGGACTTTCTGGAGAGCCCATTGAAAGAGGCATCCTTATTTGCAATAACTGGTCCTACTGGGTCGGGAAAGACTACCCTTTTAGACGCCATATGCGTTGCTATCTTTGGGAAAACACCTAGATTAGACGGAAAGGGTAACCAAAACCCTCAGAATCTTCTTACTCAAGGCAAGGATGAGGGGTTTGCTGAGGTCATTTTTGAAGCGAATGGGAATAGGTATCTCTCTGAATGGCGTGTAAAGAGGAACTCTAAAGGTGATACTACTAGCGATATGAAGCTGGCGGATTTTGATACTGGTGATTTAATAACCAACAAGAAGAGAGATATTGAGAACGAGATTGAAGGGATTCTAGGCCTTAAGTATGATGCCTTTCTTCGCTCTATAATGTTAGCTCAGGGTAACTTTGAAGCCTTCTTAAAAGCTAAAGCAGATGAGAAACGCCAGATCCTTGAGAAAGTAACAGGGATGGAGATCTATGAAGAAATGAAAGAGGCCTTAAATAATAAGGTTAAAGAGGTCGAAAAAGCATTCATAGACGAAAGATCTATCTTAGACAAGATACCTCAAGCTAGCTCAGAAGAGATCAAAGAGTTGGATAAGGTTCTTGAAGAATTAGAACTTGCCTTAAAGGAAAGTTCTAAACGTCAAGGTGAGATAGAGAAAGAACGAAAATATGCTCTCCGTCGCCAGGAGAACTTTGAAAATATGGTTGCACTAGATAGCCAATTAAAGAAACTTGATAGTGAGAAAGAATATTATCGTAAATTAACAGATGAATTGAGAGTAGCTGAGGCTGCGGGGAATATAAGAACGGAAATGGAGCAGTACCTCTCCTATCAGAAAGAGTTGCAGGAAAGAGAAGATATTTTTGCAAAGGCAAAAAAAGATGCAGCAGATGCGTTAGAGAAGAAAAAAGCTAGTGAGGCTGACTTTACTAGAGCAGTAAGCACATATGAAGAGTTCTTAAAGATCCGAGATGAACGTTTGTCCGAGATTGATGAAGCATTTAAAGAAGAGATACAAGCTAATGAACGGCAAGAACAAGCTGCTCTTTTAAAGAAAGATGCAGAGGAGATCCAAAAAGAGATAAATCATTTGACTAGCGCTATTGAGGGATATAATAAATCTATAATAGAGATGGAAGATAAGAAGGCTAAATGTGAAGATATTATAGCTAAAAGTATTCTACCTGCTGAGCCTAGGAAAGTACTAGCTAAGTTACAATCAGGATATAGCATACTCTCTGAAAAGATAAAGACATACAATGAGAGGATAGAGTCGAAGGTTTCTATTGAGAAGAAACTGATATCAGAAGAAGAAACCTTAGAGACCTTTCTAAAGGATAAGGAAACTGAGTGCCTGGAGATATCTAAAATCACGAAAAGAGCCGAGGATCTTAAAGCTGAAACTGAAGGGATCTTAAATGGGGAAACATTATCCTATTGGAAAGAACGCCACGAGGCTCTGCACAGTGCTACATCACTCTGTTCTGAGTATCAGATTAAAGTTTTGGATCTTGCAAATAAAGAAGAGGAAGTCACACGCCTTGATGAAGCTATTAAGTTAAAGAGCAAAGAACGTAATGGATTAAGTGACGATTTTCATGAACTAACTATCACTTTAAATAGTATGGAGGGGGAAAGGGAGAATCTTAAAGCAGAACTTAAGGAACTTGAACTAACTGACTTAGCGGGTATTTTAAGGCGTGATTTTTTACAAGAGGACAAACCATGTCCTGTTTGCGGCTCTAAAGAACACCCTATGAGTGAGGTCGCAGTTACATGTGATGAAGATTTACGTAAAGTGACCCTAGAACTTCGAGAGAAGTTGGGGCTCCTTGATGAAAGGATACAGACTTATCGGGAAGAGAATGCTAAAAGAGAACAGCGTATCTCAGATCTAAAGTCTGAGATTTCTAAGATGCATGAGGATAAGATCAAGATAGTCCAGAGTAGAGATGAATTAAAGGAGGCATTATCCGTTATAAGTGAGAAGTGGGGGGCTATATTCTTAAAGTCTCCTATAGACCAAAAGGTAATAACTCAAGAGATAACTAAGGTTAAAGGTATAATAGATGGGTATAACGGACTCCTTCAGGAAGTTAAAGATGAGGAAGGTAATATAAGGGTTTTAGAAGAGAGGGTGAAAAGATACGAAGATAGCATTGAAAAAGCCTCTGCCCAAATTAAAGATTTCAAGAATCAAGTGGCCACTTTAAGTGAAGCAATACTTACCTCGGAAGGAGAGGTAAAGAGTCTTCAAGAAGAAATGTTAGATGCTATCCCAGCGGACTTGCGGGACCTGAAAATGGAGGAAGCGCTATATAAATTTGAAAGAGCAATAGAAGAGGTTGAAAAGGCTGGGAAGCAATTATCTGTTTATGAAAGAGATTTGGAAAACTTAAAGAATAAGCTTGAAGTCGATAAAAATCTTCTCTCTGTTAAGAACGAGGAATATAATAAGAAGATGAAAACATCTGAAGCTTTAGCAGAGGAGGGACAGAATCTTCTGTTAAAGGCATGCCAAAAGACTGGTGGTTTGAAGGCTATAGATGCTAAGGGACGTTTAGAAGAAAGGGCTCGTACTCTAAGTCGGATAAAAGAAGAGGAGGGAAAGGCATTCGAGAACCTCAGTAATTTATCCACTCATGCTCAAGCCATCCTACAAGGGGCCGACAGCAACTTAATTAAAGCTAAAGAATGGTTTAAAAAGAGCCAAGAACTATATATTGCTGGCCTAAAGAAGCAAGGCTTTTCTACAATTGAAGAGCATAGGAATGCATTAAAGCCCCATGAGTGGCGAGAAGATGCGCGAAGGGAGATCCAGAACTTTCAGGATAATTATAATACTCTTATGAAGCAGATAGAGGAATTAAAAAAGACCTTTGAGGAGGAAGAGTATGATCCCAATAAGCTGCCTGCTATTGAAGGTGCTTTGCGGGAGTTAACTGAAAGTATTGCAGAGTTTCTTAAGAGGCGTGGTGCCGTGGAAAAAGATAAACAGAATAAACTTGAAGTGCTAGCGATGCGTAGGAAGCAGGAGGAAGCAGTTAAGGTTGCACAAAATGAATTTGAGCGTTGGTCCCGCTTACAGGAGACAATACCTGCTAATACTTTACGGGATTTTGCCTTAAGGATGACATTTGATACGTTGATTCGTTTTGCTAATAAACAACTCTTTGATTTAACGCACAGATACCGTTTAAAGGTCAGTGATATGAGGGATATGGTAGTCCTCGATCTGTGGAATGCTGGTGAAGAGAGGCCTGTTGAGACTTTATCAGGTGGGGAGAGCTTCTTAACCAGTCTATCTCTGGCTTTAGCTTTGACAGAGATGAGTCAAGGTTCAGCTAGCTTAAGGTCGCTTTTCTTAGATGAAGGCTTTGGTACCCTAGACGCAGAGACGTTAGATACTGCCCTTTCAGCCCTTGAAGGCCTCCGTTCGAGAGGAAGGACCATTGGGCTAATAAGTCACGTACAGGAGCTTACACGTAGGGTTCCTGTACAGATCAGAGTTAAACGCCTTGGTAATGGTTCGTCAGATATAGAAGTCCGCGGATAATTAATCTTTACTATAAAGGGAAGAGCGTATCTTCCCTTTATATAGATATAATTAGTGATATCTATGTATAATTTTACTTTCTTCTGATTGAGGAACTTGGTAATTTGGAGACCATGTGTCTACACGGTTTACACGATTCTCTTCTATGGAGTCAAGAATATCAAAGACTAACTCTACATCACCAAATTCAATTTCAGGGGTCACGGAGATAGATTCTTTTCCTATTAATGCGTTATAGAAGTTGAGGAATTCATTATAGTAGCCTCGTTTTGGAGTATAGGGTATTTGTTCTGATCTCCCGTTATTATAGACGATGTTTATGATTCCACAGGTCCTCTCTTCTAGGTATATCATTCCCTTCTGTCCAAAGATTCTAAAACCCAGAAGAGGTTTTTGCCCTTCTTTACCATTTGGGAAGTAAGAGTAGTGGCCTATAACATTGTTTTTAAATCGCAGGTTAGCGCTGATATACATATAAGGACTAAAATCATCTTTCTGCTCTTTTCCAAAAGCAAATACCTTATCCACTCCTCCGAATATATGATGTAGCGCGGCTAGATTATGAAGAGCTGAATCAAGAAAATTTCCGCCTCTGAAGTCTGGATGCTGTCGCCATTCTTTACTGTAGAAAGTGTCCTTTGTCATTTCACAAGGGAAACAGCTAATATCGTTCATAATAAAGTATACTATATCTCCTATTCTACCTTCCTCGATAAGCTCTCGTATCTTATTGTTCTCCTCATTATATCTGTAATTCTCTGCTATCATCACAGCGACGCCATATTCCTTTGGTAGCTCTATGTATCTTATAGCATCTCCTATGTTGCTTGCTAAAGGCTTTTCACAGATTATATTTTTGCCTGCTTTAGCCACATCTACAGATATATTATAATTTTGGGAAATAGGGACTGCTATGTCCACTACATCTAGGTCGTCTCGCTTTAACATTTCAATATGGTTAGTGTAGATAGAATCATTATCTAGTCCTAAGCTTCGTCCAGCTTTTTCTGCTTTTTGTCGTTTTTTATCACATACTGCTACCACTTGATATTTATCATTTAACACTTCAATAGCAGGATAATGTAGGCGTTCCCACGCCATTCCAGTGCCGATTACACCCATTTTGATCTTTTGCATTCAAAGATTCTCCTTTCGCGTTTAAGTAGTTACGTAACTCACTCATTTAGTATTCCCAGATTAATATGGATGATTTGTTACACAATCCTCTATGAATAAGAAATGAATGTGTGCATTTCCTATATTTTTTTAGTTCATATAATCGTAAATGGGAAAGCTAAATTAAAAGGAGGTAAAATAAAATGGTCTTTACTATGTTTAGTGGTAAAGTTGAAGAACGTCAGCAGATGATTGATGTTCGCGAGGCTTTTAATCTTTGGGATGTGTTAAAGTCTGAATATGATTTAAAGGAATATTGTGGTGTGTGCTATCGTTTTGCACATGACAGGGATTTTAAGATTCTTATCAGTTTATTCTTAGATGAACTTCAAGAAAATAAGATAACATTAGAGAAAATGATGGAGCTCCATGGTGTGGCAGGACCAGAGCAAGGAAGGCTTCCATCAAATTGGTATGGTAACTCAGAGGCCTTACGCGATGAAGGTATTTCAACTCAAATTATGTTCTATATACAAGAACATATTGAGAATCTGTTGAGATGTGTGAGAACATCAATGACCAATGAAAAGATTAGAAATACCTTTGTAGCAATGTTGCAACGGACTGTAGATATATCTGACTCGGTATATAAATATTTAAAGCTTAAGGGATGGATAGATACTCCTCCAATCTATTTAAATACCCCTGCAGAGGTAAATGAAGTAATCTCTTGTAGTACCGCTGCTCATTTATGGGATCATCTAACTTTTAGATATGATAATATCCATCAAACTAAATTACTCCTTTCCTATGTAAATGATATTATGCTCAGGAAGATAATTGAGAGAGGGTTAAATAAGATAGTTCATCAAGCGGATACATTAGAGGTAGAGTGTAAGCGATTTGGCATTACCATGCCAAAAAGGCCATCAGAGGTAATAATAAACTTTCAAACTACTAATGCCTTTCTAATCTCAGATGATCATATATATAGAACTATACTCTGTGGACTTCAAGGTGCTAGTATATTACATGCAGATGCTCTTAAGGAATGTACAGTAAATGACAGAATAAGGGGTATCTTTAAAAAGTTTTTGTTAGAAGAGGTAGGTTTCTATAATAACTTCGTAAAGTTGGGCAAGGCAAAAGGGTGGCTAAACCCTGTGCCTCTTTACCGAGTAAGTTGATGATACATAGAGAACATCCCGATCTTCCCATGGTATGCAGGAATACTTAACTTTATGGCGAAATATAGGTGGGATAGACCTTTAGACCTCATTGGTTCTAGTATGGAAGAGCATAAAGGGGGAAGTTTAAATGAAGTTAGGTCTTGTGACATATAATATGGCAAAAGATTGGGATATTCCTACCATAATTAGTGTATGTAAGTCTACTGGTTTTAAAGGCGTGGAGCTGCGGACAACTCATAAGCATGGAGTAGAGACGTTTCTTAGTTCCATTGAGAGAAAAAGTGTAAAATCTACGTTTGAAGAATCCGGTATAGAACTAATAGGCCTTGGTACAGTCTTTGAATTTCATTCTATTCACCAAGAAGTAGTGAGAGAGAACATAGAGGGGACTAAGGAATATGTAAAACTTGCCCATGATGTTGGGGCACAAGGTGTAAAAGTTAGACCAAATGGACACCAGGAGGAAATGGGTGTGCCAAGGGAAAAGACGCTTGAACAGATAGGCATAGCCCTACGTGAATGTGGGACTTTTGCTCGTGATTATGGAGTGGAGATAAGATTGGAGATGCACGGAAGTGTTGCTGAAGCATGGAATATTCGTAGGATAATGGAATATGCTGGTGAAGGTAATGCGTTTGTGTGTTGGAATTCCAACCCGTGCGATGTAAAGGACCGTTCATTAGCAGAGGATTTTAATATGGTAAAGGATTGGATACATCTCGTACACATAAATGAGTTATATAACCCTAAATATCCGTATGTTGAACTCTTCCAGTTGCTTAAGACCATTGATTATAAAGGGCTTTGTTGTGCTGAAATACCATATAATCCTGAACCAGAGAGGTTTCTAAAGTATTATAAAGCTCTCTATGATGCACTTGTCGCACTTTGAAGATGTTTGCTTAAAGGAGAAAATATATGTCAAGGATAGAGTTAATCGCTACAGCAACCTTTGGATTAGAGGCTGTTGTTAAACGTGAAATTATAGGGTTAGGTTATGAAATAATCGAGGTTGGACAGGGAAAGGTCACGTTCTTAGGAGATGAAGAGGCTATTTGTCGCAGTAACTTATGGTTAAGATCTGCTGAGCGTGTTCTAGTAAAGGTGGGGGAGTTTGAGGCTTTATCTTTTGAGGAATTATTTGAAGGTACAAAGGCTTTAGATTGGGCCAGATGGTTGCCTAAGGATGCAAACTTTCCAGTTGAGGGAAAGTCTATTCGTTCAAAGCTATTTAGCGTTTCTGATTGCCAAGCCATTGTAAAGAAGGCGGTAGTGGAGAAGTTGAAAGAAAAGTTTAAAATCAACTGGTTTGAGGAAACGGGTCCTAGGTATAGGATTGAGGTAGCTTTGTTGAAGGATATTGCCACTCTAACTATTGATACATCCGGTACAGGTTTACATAAGAGAGGCTATAGAAAATTATCCACACCGGCGCCACTAAAGGAGACCCTAGCTGCAGGACTAATCTCTTTAAGCTACTGGAATCCAGATAGGATCCTACATGATCCACTTTGTGGTTCTGGCACAATTCCTATTGAAACGGCTCTTATGGGATTGAATATGGCTCCAGGTCTTAGGAGAGAATTTGATTTTCAAAAGTGGCCTATAATACCTAAGGGTTTATGGAATAGGGTATATACAGAAGCACTGGATTCAATACGTAAAGATCAGAAATTACAGATATTTGGGACGGATATAGATTCTAAAGCAATTAGCATAGCCAGGTATCATCAGAAAGAAGCAGGAGTGGAAGGGCATATTCACTTTCAACAGATGCCCCTCTCAAAGTTAAGTTCTAAGCGTAAGTATGGTTGTATAATCTGTAATCCTCCCTATGGGGAACGTTTAGGTGATGAAATAGATGAAATAAAAGAGTTATATAGAGAAATGGGACGAGTCTTTTTGCCGTTGGAAACATGGTCGTTTTATATATTAACGTCTTTGCGCGACTTTGAACGTTATTTTGGACGTAGGTGGGATAGAAGCAGAAAACTATATAACGGGAATATTAAGTGTCACTATTATCAGTTTTATGGACCAAGGCCTCCGTATTAATGGCAGGAAGGGGGAAGCTCTTGTATGTACAGCTTCCTCCTTGAAAAGATTATGAATTTTCTGCTTCGTGTATACGAGTTAAGGCGATATCAAGTGCTTCCTTAGCACTATGTGCAAAATCAAGTACAGCGTTTTTTCTATGGTCTAAGTAGATACCCTCGTAAGCTGCAGTTTTAATCCTCCCCGCCCATCCCCCTGAAGGTTCGATAATAACTACAGGTTTGTGATTTAAATATGCAGCGGATAACTCACCAAGGGTTCCGTTTCCTCCACCTATCATTATTATAGCATCGGATGAGTGCACAAGTATGAGACTTCGATAATCAAAGCTTAATCCGGTTGTTATAGGAATATCAATATAAGTATTTGCTATTTTTCGATCATCACCTGGCAAAATTCCTACTACAAGGCCATGTGATGATTTTGCACCTCTTGATACTGCTTCCATGACTCCAGTTGTCCCACCTGTTAATAGAAGAGCGCCTATAGAAGCGATTTCTCTGCCTACCTCCTCTGAGAGCTCTTGGACCTCCGGGGGTATGACTCCAGATTGGCCGATGACTCCGATACGTATCAAATTTCTCCCTCCAACAAAAGACTTTTGTACCCTTTTATATAATTGTACATCTTAATTATCATTTTTACAAGGTTAATTTACTTTTGTCGAATTTATAAATTATAGGTTTTAGGCCAACTCTACTAAAAGAGGCTTTCTAAAAATTAGGCCAGATAGAATTGGGATGGTCGTAATAAAAGTTGTTGATAAAATAGTATTGTTCCCTTGTATTATATATCTAACTTTTAGATGGAAAAACACCTGCGAGTTCGGTCTTTTCAACGGTCACGCAGGTGTTTTTGTTTCATGCTTGCCAGCCCGATGAATCTCTAAGATTCATCGCCTACTCTCTATAATAATGGTGTAGATAGTAATTACTATACACTAAAATATATGAAATGTCTATACTTTTTCGAAGAATTAATGTTTAGATAATTTTCTTCTGTCGACTATAAAATTTACGATAGACGTAGAATAAAATTTATAGTCTAATTTGTTAGAATATAAGCAGGAAAAGAGCGATGAATTCTCGAATATTACTATTGAGTAGCTAATGATGTAGAGAAAGTTCTGCTACTTGTGCCTAAAAAACTAAGATCTGTTCTGACTAGAGATTAATACGATTAATTTTATCTGCTTTATAAAGCTTCAGTTGCGTATTACATTCATACCACTATAAAGATAAGGGAGAACTGAATCTCCTTACTAAAACATAGCAAAGGGGGAAGAAGGCGCGTTTTCCCCGCCCTATAGATGACGGGGTCTCAGCGTCCAAAACTTATGAAGTATAGATCTTTTGGGAAGACTGGATTTAAAGTGTCAAAGTTGGGTTTCGGCGCGATGAGGTTGCCAATCCGTTGGGATGGTTCGTGTGATTATAATAAGTCCGTACCTATAATAAAGCTTGGTATTGATCGAGGTATCAATTATATTGATACGGCACACGGGTATATAAGAGGTACATCTGAAGTCGCTGTTGGAAAAGCGATAAAAGGATATGATAGGTCTAAACTCTTCATTTCTACAAAAATTGTCCAATCTAGCTCGGATAATGTGACCAGATTCAGGAGACGTCTAGAGGAATCTTTGAAAAGGTTGGATACCTACATTGATGTTCTTCATGTTCATGGATTAACCTGGGATGATTTTAATGATTATGTTAAAGGACCTAATGGAACCCTTGAACAAGTTCGAAAGGCCCAAGATGAAGGATTAGTAAAGCATCTAGCCTTTTCTAGCCATGACTCAGCAGAGAGTATTGAGAAGCTTATTGATACAGGTGAGTTTGAGTCACTTACTCTTCAGTATAATCTATTAGATCGTCATAATGAAGAAGTCATAGCGTTAGCTCGTGAAAGAGGGATGGGAGTAGCCATCATGGGGCCGTTAGCCGGAGGCAATCTAGGTTCTATAAGGGTTCCTGGTCTTTCGGAGAGCAAAAAGATGAGCAATATACGGTTGGGACTGCGTTTTGTAATGCTTAATCCCAATGTTGACGTTACTCTTTCTGGAATGAATGCTATCGGACAGGTAGAGGAGAACTGTGCTATAGTAAGTGAGGATGACTCTTTTACTGAAGAGGAGAATAAGGAAATTGAGCGAATGGTAAATGAAAACAAGAAACTCGCTGATACTTACTGCACGGGGTGCGGGTATTGCATGCCATGTCCAAATGGAGTTAATATACCAGAGAACTTCCGATATTACATCTGGTATAAAGTATGGGGAGCGGAGAAACAGGCAAAAGATGCATATCGTAAGTTGACGCCTGCAGGAAGAGATGCTCCGTGGGGCGCTAGAGGTCAGTGGGGTAGGGTATATGGTAAAGCTGCTTACTTATGCGTTGAGTGTGGCGCGTGTGAACCAAAATGCCCGCAGAAGATCCCTATAATAAAACAATTAAAAGAAGTTGCTAAAACCCTCGCTTAAAGTTTAGATACTAAATAAAGATCCCTACTTTGAAAGGAGATTGGTAGGGGTCTTTATTTTTTAATAGCCTTTAATAACTAAAGTTATAATTGAAATTATAATACTGCTAAATTTAAAGAGTTTAAATGCCTTCCTTACTCCAATTATATCTCCAAACCCTAAGATATTTCCTAATATATAATACAAGGGGTCCGCGGTGAGGAAGAGCATTGATCCTATGTATAAGATGAGAGGGTTAAAGCTCTTTCCTGTTGATGTTAAATATATAGCTATAAAAGTATATCCAACTAATGTAGTTCCTAAAAAACCTGCTATAGCAATTAATCCCCATCTTAATTCTATATTTTCTTGGCTAACGTCAGGTTCACCTTCATAGTAAATCCTTGTTCCACCTAATTTTCTGTATGTGAGCTATGCCATTTAACTTGTCCATTAATATATGAGCATATTCATGGACTATATGGTGTACAGTTGTTAAAATTAAGGCAACAATTATTCTATATGTTACCAATATACGCCTCTCCTAAGGATGCTATAGCGATGGCCATTACTATAGCGAGACGTGAAGATGCAGAGAGCCTAGGTATAATTTTTAACGATTCAACGTCTATTTTGGCGTTTCAAACCCTCATAGGTAGAATACAAACTATACTGACAGTTGTACGTATACGTATAATGTAGTAGTTTCAAACCCTCATAGGTAGAATACAAACTGGGTTGGTGTGTTGGGTACGTAATCCCAGTATGTTGTTTCAAACCCTCATAGGTAGAATACAAACGAGTTGTCTGAAGTTCTCAAAAACCGCTCTGTTGAGTTTCAAACCCTCATAGGTAGAATACAAACGCAAAACTTGAAGATGAACTAGAAACACTCGAAAAAGTTTCAAACCCTCATAGGTAGAATACAAACGATTTAATTGGTCATAGCGATTACGCCACTACCGCGTTTCAAACCCTCATAGGTAGAATACAAACGCCGAAGGCGGACTACTTTGATGCGCTAGTGGAACGGTTTCAAACCCTCATAGGTAGAATACAAACCCCGTTTTAGCTGGGAAAATAAATTTGGTCAAAATGGAATTCTTTGAGTTTCTAAGTGACCAAAAAATAAAAGTCCTGTTAAATAGGCAAATGCATAAATTGAGATTGTCGTCGCACCCCCGGGTTTTTTGCAGTATTGGTGACCGACGACAAAAATAAAGTGGTTCTTTTTTTAAGCCGAAACATTCCTTTAAATATATTATAACCAAAAGAGAAAAGATTTTCAAGTCTAAATGAGTAATATTTCTTTGTTTGAAAAAGACAGTTCCTGTTAGGTGCTGGTTTTGTAGAAACGCAATACATTTCCTTTATAAACTATTTTGCAGAAACCATATATAAAATGCATTAGCCTATTCCGATACTTGAAAGACTATCTGTACAAAATTAGTTTAGAAGAGAGTTTCTTTACGCATAATTATAACCTCGCGTTCAGGCTACATCCATATATATCTCAATGTATAATCCTTATAGTTACGGATAAATACAGGAAATTTCCTATGAATGTAGAATGATCATTAGTAATGCAATTTTTGCGAGGAGGTAAAGGCTTTGCTAAGGGGAATCAATACTTTTAATCTTCATAGGATTTTGTTTCGCATCTTCTTTGTTACTATAATAATTGCTGTTTTTTCACATGTTTCCATAGTTTACGCGGAAGAACCTTTACAGAGGATACAGGAATTGTTACATGATATGACAGCCCTTGAAAGTAGGGTTACTGGGCTTCCTGGAGCTGATGAGGCCGCTTCTTATATCCATAATAAATTCAATGAGATGGGCCTTGATAGCGTAATCGTTCAAGAATTCCCTGTTGTTATTCCAGTAAATGAAGGAAGTAAGTTAGAAGTTATTAGTTCAAATGAAGGGTTTGAGATTTATCCCTTATGGCCTAATGATGTGCGTACTCCATCATTGTCTCCTGAAGGATTCGAAGGAAGACTCGTTTATGTACATTCAGGTCAACTTTCTGATTTCAATGGTTTGGATGTAAATGGTGCTATAGTTCTTATGGACTTTAATTCTGGTGATAATTGGCTAAACGCTGGGCTTTTAGGAGCTAAAGCTGTTATTTTTATAGAACCATCTGAGACTAATAGGATACAAGCAGAGGCTAAATTCGTAAGCCTACCGCTAGATCTACCGCGTTTCTGGTTGAGCAAGGGAGACGCTGATCTCCTTATTAATCGTCTAGATGTAGGTCAAGACAACCTACGTGTTAGAGTTTTTTCAAAGGTTACCTGGAACGAAGTAGTGGGCAAGAATGTCCTCGGTATAGTAAGAGGTAGTGACTCTAGATTAGGAGGTCAGGTAGTTATTGTTCAGGCAAATTACGATTCTATGTCTGTAGTACCTCAGCTATCACCTGGCTCAGAACAAGCTGCGGGTTTAGCTGGCTTCATAGAACTTGCTAGAGTATTCGCACTATCACCGCCTAAGAGAACAGTAGTCTTCCTGGCTACTGCTGGCCATGGAGAGGCTATGGCTGGCATAAGGGCTTTCATAGATAATCAGCTCTTTGTTGAGGAGCATGGAACTGTAGGGACAGGGCGGAGTGATTACCTATACAAGCCAATTAAAGATGTTTTTCTCTTTAATCTGGATTTGAGCGGAGGCAGTCAGAAAGTAGGGCTTTCTCACAGAGGATACTTTTATAATATACAACCTCCACGTACAGATATAGATAAAAAGTTTGTTAATATAGGTACACTCTTTAATGAAATAGCTAATACACTTCAGAGCAGATTGGAAGGCGAGTTTGAAAATTTAGTGGTATCAGGAAATTACCAGCTGCCAGTTCCCCTAGGGTTTTCATCAGAGGTCTTTACTTTGGCTGGAGGAACAGGTCTCGCTTTTACCACTTTAGATGATCCAAGGCTATTAATTGATACGCCCTTTGATAATATGGAGAACTTTGGAGAGGAAAAAGTGGAGAATCTATTTTTTCAGATTCAAGTTATAAAGGAGATACTCTATGAATTCCTCCAGCTTCCGCCAGAAAGGTTTCCAAGTGTAGTGAATATGGGCAACTGTTTTTATTCATCCCCGCGAAGCTCTGTAATCCTCTCTTCAGAACCTAAAGGAGTTCCATTTGCTGTTGTTAGTGCAAAGTTAAGTATGTATAAGACTTTACCTGGATTACACGGCACCTGTATTACCATTACAGATCCTTCGGGAGAGTTTCGTATAGCTGGCTTACCGGGGATTCAGGGTGGAGGTAAACCTGTGGATATAAGAGGTTATCTCTTAGATTCTAATACTGGTGCTATACTGGCTAGTCCAAATATAGGAGGAGGTTATACACCTTCCTTTAACTCAGATCGCAAAGAGAAATCTGTTCAGATCCCAGTCTTTAAGGGAACACCTGTCATGGTTTATGATCTCGTTGATAGGGGGAACTTTAAGGATCTTAAGTCCTTTAAATTCTTACATGCCATTACAGATCTTACTCCCCAACCTTCAGGGTATTTTTTACCCATCTCACCCCAAGAGAGAGTAACGCTTCTCTTTATGGAGCCTAGTACTCCCTTTAATATTTCTATAGAGAGGTCTGATGGAAGAGGTACTTATATTGCTCTTGAAGAAATGAGATCAGATGGCACTGTCTCTGATTTTATCGTGGGAAACACCCCACTTATTTTACCTCTTTCCCAGTTATATCTGGGTCACGGTACTTGGAGCGAAAATGAAAAACTCATAGAGCTCTTGAAAAATCGAGGAATTCAACAAGACTTGAGAGTAAAGCTGAATCACATAATGGCAGAAGAGCTTTTAAATAGAGCTCAAGAGGATCTAAAAGAGCGAAGATACGATAGTCTCTTGAAGAATTCACAGGCTGCCGCGCATCTTAGTGGAGAAAATTCAGTGGTAATTAAGGATATACTAGACGATGTTACTGGTAGTGCTCTTTTTTACTTGATTTTGGCCCTTCCATTTGCATATTTTGCAGAACGATTGCTCTTTAATGCTATTTCACGTAGGACCCAAATGCTCTTTAGATTACTCATCTTTGGAGTAGTCTTTTTGCTATTAAGATGGCTTCATCCAGCCTTTTATGTGTCACATAATCTTTATAGAGTAGGAGCGTTCCTTGTAGCAATTGCTCTCTTTTTAACCGCTGTTGGACCTAGTATAAATCGTTTATTTGTGGAGTTCACCAGATCTGTAAAGGAGTCTTTTGAGCATGAACGTCGACACCAAATAGATGTAGGTCGTTTTACCGCCGCTATTATGGCTTTTCTCTTAGGTATTGCTAATATGAGAAAGAGAAAGACCAGGACCATACTTACACTCATCACTCTAGTTCTTCTGTCATTTACTGTACTTTCTTTTATATCCCTTCAACCTCATCTGGGTTACGTGAGAAACAGGTCAGAGGTAGGGTCTTCTTCTGCTCCGTATAATAATGGGACCTGGATACTAATACGCCACAAGGAACTAAGCCCTTTGCCTGAAGTTACAGGTGATATAATTAGGTCTGTATATAACGATGAAGTTCAACTCTTCCCAAGGAGTCAATATATTCCTGAGTCAGATGGTGGAAACGAAACTTTAATTTATTATGGAACCAAGAGTTCTAAGATAAATAGCGCAATAGGTATAACTCATGAAGAAGGGATGAAGCTCTCTATTGACACCTCACTACTTGTTGGACGATGGTTTGAATTAGATGAGAAAGGTACGTGTCTCTTATCTAAGAGCCTTGCAGAGAGTATCGGCTTCCCCCTTTCCTTAGTGGGTGAGGGTAGTGTAACTATGTTTGGTCATGACTTTAAAGTTATAGGTGTTGTAGATGATGAAAAGTATCTAGAGATAAAGGATTTAGATGGCGAAGTTTTGTCTCCTGCCATCCTTGTTAAGACTGAACTTGTAGAAGAAACGTCTACAGGAGATGGAATGATCCTAGAACGAACTTATACGGAGATTAATCGTATGGCACCTTCTGACCTTGTCTTTCTTCCCTTTAATGAACTTATGGATCTTGGTGGTACCCTTTCATCCTTCTTAATTGAAGTTAAAGGGGAAAGAAAGGATATGAACTTAGATGCTCTTAGAGCAAGGCTTCCATATGAATTCATTGCACGAATAGGCGATGTGGAAAAAAGATACACTCCTATAGAGACTATTTCAATGAAGGGCATGGAAAACTTAGCTGTTCCAATGATTATAGTTGGGCTAATTGTACTCAATACTATGCTAGGCGCGGTTTATGAACGTCATCAGGAGATAGCTATCTTTAGCGCAGTAGGACTTTCTCCTGGGCATATAGGTAGCCTCTTCTTCGCAGAGTCGTGCGTATATGCTATTGTAGGTTCACTGCTGGGGTATTTGCTAGGACAGATTGGAGCGAGGATTATAACCCTTTACAATCTCTTGCCAGGCCTTTCGCTCAATTACTCTTCATTCTTCACGGTGTACTCTATTTTACTAGTAATGGGAGTAGTGGTTATTTCATCTGTATATCCTTCTGCTATGGCTTCTAGGTTGGCTGTGCCAGCTATAGAGCGGCGTTGGAAGATGCCGAAGATGGTTGAGACTACCTCAGAGCTCTCATTACCCTTTGTTTTCTCAGTAGATGAGGCTTTAGGTGCTATGACCTTCTTGAAGTCTATCTTTGATGGGATGTCGGATAAGAGTTATCCTTCTGGCTCTGTTTACAAGAGCGACTTCAGAAGTATTGAGAGGGATAAGGGTACAGAATATCTACTAGAAATGTATGTACACTTAGCTCCGTATGATCTAGGGATAAATCAGAGAGTGGAATTGTGGATGCTTTTAGATAAATCAAGAAAAGAGTATGAATTCAAAGCAATTCTCAATAGGTTAACTGGTGATATACCTTCGTGGAACCGATCGAATCATCCATTCATCTCTGAGCTGAGAAAGCAATGTCTCGTATGGAGGACTTTAACTCCTGAATTAAAAGATGATTACACCAAGAAAGGAAAAAAGCTTCTCTTTGCCAAGGGCGTTCAGGTAAGTGTTGATGAGATGGTTCAAGAATTAGCTGAGGTGATATGTCCTCATTGTGGTGAAAGTTTCCCCCTCTCTAGACAGCAATTGCTCAGATTAGCCCATGAACTGGAAGAGGGAAAAGTCTTAGATCATTTTGGAGATGAAAGTTAGGCCCTCTTTTAACGCATAGGTAACGATAAAAATGTATTGTCCCTTAGAATTAAATTTGCTATAATTAAGCTAGATGTTTTGTAGAACTAGCGGCTCTAAAGAAGGGGGGATAATTCAGCATTTTATCTTTAATGCTGTTATTACTCAGTGAAAACTACAATAAGATTTATTTTAAATAATGAACGTTGTAAAGGTTGTGAGCTTTGTGTGAGTGTATGCCCCCAAGGGATCCTTTATATGGCGAATAAGAATAACAGAAAGGGATATCGTCCGGTTGAAATCATAGATGAAGCTAGATGTACAGGTTGTTTATCCTGCGCACGTATGTGTCCTGACGTCGCCATTGAGATCTACAGGGAATAGTCTGAACACGGAGGCGAATCTATGTGGAAGAAAGGCTTTTAATGAAGGGGAACGAAGCTTTAGCTGAAGCTGCTATTCGAGCAGGGTGCCGATGTTTCTTTGGGTACCCTATTACGCCTCAAAATGAGATACCGGAATATATGGCTAAAAGAATGCCTCAAGTAGGAGGGGTGTTCCTTCAAGCTGAAAGTGAAGTAAGTGCCATAAATATGGTTTATGGAGCAGCAGGAGCAGGTGTAAGAGCCATGACATCTTCGTCAAGTCCTGGTATTAGCCTGAAACAAGAGGGTATCTCTTATATGGCAGGGGCAGAATTACCTTGTGTAGTGGTTAATGTTATGCGAGCAGGACCTGGGCTTGGAGGGATTCAGGCTGCCCAAGGTGACTATTTTCAGGCTACTAAGGGAGGTGGCCATGGAGATTATTACACACTTGTCCTTGCTCCTGGATCAGTTCAAGAGATGATGGATCTTACCTTTGATGCTTTTGATTTAGCAGATAAGTATCGGAATCCAGTTCTTATCTTATGCGATGCTATTCTTGGACAGATGATGGAACCAGTAGAATTGAAGGATGAATTCATCACCCAACTACAACCTAAACCATGGGCTACTGTAGGAGCTAAAGGACGAGAACCCAATGTAATTAATTCATTCTATGTAAGCGCAGAAGAACAGGAAGAACATAATATAAAGTTATTTACAAAATACCAAAGGATGAGGAATGAAGAGGTTAGAGTAGAGACGTGGAGAATGGAAGATGCGGAGATCGCTCTAGTAGCATATGGTACAGTTTCACGAATAGCCAAGGCAGCTGTGGAACTAATGCGACAAGAAGGGATAAAAGCTGGTTTAATTCGTCCAATAACCCTCTTCCCTTTTCCAGAAAAAACTATACATGACTTAGCATTTAATGTAAAGGCATTTTCAGTTATTGAAATGAGTATGGGACAACTAGTAGAAGACGTTAGGCTTGCAGTGAAAGGAGTGGCACCTGTGAAGTTCTATGGAACTACTGGTGGACGCCTTCCTACTCCTGAAAGTATATTTCAAAAGGCTTACGAGCTCATGAACGAGCTAACAAGAGGGGAGAATGGCTGCTATGAAAAGATTATTCGGTAGGCCAGAAGCCTTAAGAGATGTCCCCACACATTACTGTCCAGGGTGTCCACATGGCATAGTTCATCGGTTAATAGCAGAGGTTATTGATGAGCTAGAGATTAGGGAGAAGACCATAGGTATAGCTCCAGTAGGATGCGCGGTTTTGGCTTACAATTATTTCAACTGTGATATGCAAGAAGCTGCTCATGGTAGAGCATCAGCAGTAGCTACTGGTATAAAAAGGGCTTTACCAGATTCTATTGTCTTTTCATACCAAGGGGATGGTGATCTAGCTTCTATAGGTACTGCTGAGATTGTTCATGCTGCTGCCAGAGGAGAAAATATAACGGTGATCTTTATAAATAATGCTATATATGGCATGACAGGAGGGCAGATGGCTCCAACCACCCTTGTTGGTCAAAGGACCACCACCTGTCCAGATGGTAGAGATCCACGTTTAGCGGGTTTCCCTATAAGAATCTCTGAAATGCTTGCGACCCTTGATGGAGCTGTATACATTGCTAGGGCTAGTGTGCATAACATAAGTCATTTATTGAAGGCTAAAAGGTGCATTAAAACTGCCTTCCAAGTACAGCTTAATGGAGAAGGCTTTGCCATGGTGGAAGTACTTTGTGCTTGTCCAACGAATTGGGGGCTTTCAGCTCCAGAGGCTATGAAGTGGGTAGAGAAGAATATGATCCCATATTATCCATTATGGGAGATTAAACCTCTGCTTAAGGAAGGTGTGGTACGTGATTGAAAAGATTATAATTTCTGGATTTGGTGGACAGGGTATAATGGTTCTTGGCCAGCTTCTAGCATATGCAGGTATGATAGAAGGCAAGGCAGTTTCTTGGATCCCCTCATATGGTGCAGAAATGAGAGGGGGAACTGCTAATTGCTCTGTGGTAATCTCTGATAAAGATATCCCGTCGCCTGTAGTATCAGAGGCCAACACCATCTTTGCTTTTAATAGTCCATCATTAGAAAAATTTGAATCTCGTATTATAAAAGGTGGTTTACTCTTTATAAATAGTTCGTTAGTGAAAATAATGCCTACGAGGAAGGATATAAAGGTTATAAAAGTACCTGCTAATGACATTGCTAATGAACTAGGTAATATGAAAGTTACAAATATGGTTATGCTAGGTGCTTATATAAAGGCAGCAAAGGCTGTCTCAGTAAACTCTATTATTCAGGCTCTCAAGAAAGTGCTTCCTCCTAGACGACATAATCTTATCCCACTAGACGAGGAGGCACTAAAGAAGGGCGCGGTTTTTGCATAAAGAGCTTTCTTTCATGTGCGCCAAAAATCAGGGAGTAAGAGCACTAATACGGTGTAAAGCTCTAACCTACCAAGTAGCATGCATAGGCTTAAAACCCACTTACCCAAGGCACAGATAGGCGCGTAGGTCTTTGCCGGGCCCACTAATCCAAGGCCAGGACCTACGTTTCCTAGGGCTGATGCTATTGCTGAACCAGCACTAACTAGATCAAAACCCAAAGCCATCATTATGAGGGTTGCTAAAACAAAGGTCAAAATGTATATGAATACAAACCCTAGGATCTTATTTAAGACTTCAGACTTTATTGGGATACCATTTATTTTGTTGACTGTAACAGCTCTTGGATTTATAAAATTGAATAGTTCATTATAACTATATTTCAAGACCACTAAAAGTCTACCTACTTTTATGGCTCCACCAGTTGATCCTGCACATCCCCCTACGAACATCAATGTTAATAAAATGCCTTTAGCAAGAGGGGGCCAAGTGTCAAAGTCAGTGGTAGCAAACCCTGTTGTTGTTATAATTGATACTACTTGAAACCCAGCTTCACGTAGGGACGTTATAAACTTCATAGAGGTATTTGTAAAGAGATTCCAAGTGATGATTAACGTTGCTATGAGAATTATAAATACGTAAAATTTAAATTCAGAGTCACGTAATAGTGCTTTAGACTCCCCATGTAATACTCGGAAGTATAATGCAAAGCTAGTTCCTGCCATGAACATGAAGAGTAAGAGAATTAAATGTATAATTGGGCTGTCCCATGCTCCGGCACTTGCTGTCTTTGTGGAGTATCCACCTGTAGCCATAGTTGTGAATGCATGATTTACTGCATCAAATAGATTCATTCCTGCAAGCCAGAGCAGTATAGTCATTAATATAGAGAGGCCTATATATATTTTCCATAAGGCTTTGGCGTTTTTGCGAATTCTAGGTTCCAACTTTTCTGGGACTGGTCCTGGAACCTCCGCGTCAAATAGTCTGGTCCCACCAATTCCTAAGTTTGGTAATATAGCGATAAATAAGACGATAATCCCCATACCTCCTAACCATTGTAAGAAACTCCGCCAGAAGAGGATGGAAAGAGGTTGAGCTTCTATGTCCACGATAACAGTTGCGCCTGTTGTGGTGAGCCCTGAGATAGTCTCAAAGAAGGCATCAGTAAATGAAGAGAATATGCCTACAAAAAGAAAGGGTAGGGACCCTATAATAGTTGCACTTATCCAACTTAACGTAACCACAACGAAACATTCTTTACGAGTTATTTTTTCTTCTCCACCAGAGAGTATTCGTGTTAAGAACCCTAGCAAACTGGTTAGAGCTGTACATATAATGAATACATCCGCAACCCCTTCGTTAAAGTATATTGATATCCCAGCAGGTATTAACATTAGCAAACCTAGAAAGAAGATTAGAGTTCCTATTAAGTTAAATATGGCTTTAAAGTTCATTGAACTCTCTCCTTAAAATATTTTTCTATAAAAGGAACTACTGTAGGGAGAGCAAATATGATTATGTGATCTCCAGGGAGTGGAATAGTGTCACCGCGTGGGACTATAACAGTTTCCTCGCGAAGGATTGCGCCTACCACAGCTCCTTCTGGAAAATTCCAATGGCGTATAGCTCTATTTGCAGCTTTGCAGTCTTTAGAAAGTATTATTTCAATGACTTCTACACTACCTTCCTTCACAAGAGATAGAGAAGCAACATTAGGCTCGCGAATCAATTGTAATATAGTGCTTGCAACTATTATTCTTGGTATAACTGTTACATCAATTCCTAGTTTAGAAGCCAAAGGTATATAACTATCTCTGTGAAGTTCTGCTATTACTTTCTTTGCTCCCATGTCTTTGGCCATAAACCCCGAAAGCAGATTAGTTTGCTCTTGAGAAGTTACAGCTATAAATGCGTCGGATAGACCAATATTCTCTTCGCTAAGGATATCTGGTATAGTTCCGTCTCCATTTATTATAAGTGTGCGATGTAGCTTTTCAGCTAGTTTCTTACAAACCTCAGGGTTATGTTCTATTATCTTTACTAAAGGACCATGTGGCCATCTTTCTTCTATCATCTGAGCTAAACGCATACCTATCTTTCCGCCTCCAAGGATGACTACTTTTTTTATTGCTTTTGAAGTGCTTTCAGCCAGTCCTACAGGCTCATCTGCGTTAGAGACTATAAAGATATCATCCTTCGGATAAATGGTAGTGCTTCCGCTGGGAACTAATACTTCGTCTTTACGTAGGATAGCTGCTACAGTGCTAGAAGTCAAACGGATCTCTTCTATTCTTTTATTAGCTATGAATGCGTCTTCCTGAACTCTAAATCCCAGCATTTTAACTTTTCCATTAGCAAAAAACTCTACTTCTCTCGCTGTGGGAGTTTTAAGAATCTTGAATATATCATAAGCTACAGCTTCTTCAGGATTAATTATTAGATCAATCCCTAATTGTTGACTTGAAAGTTCCCAATCTTTAAGACCATAGTATTCAAGATTTCTTACACGTGCCACTGTTCTTTCGATACCAGCCTTCTTCGCCATCATGCAAGCAACAATATTGACTTCATCGATTTTAGTCACAGCAATAAAGAGACTTGTTTCTTTAATAGAAGCCTTCTCTAAAACTTTGATACTTGCGCCATTACCATGGATGCTTAGGACGTCTAGGTTTTCTTTAATTTCTTTGAGTGCTTCTTCATTGTTATCAATGACTACTACATCATGGCCTTCTCCTGTTAATCTTCTTGCTAATTCAAAACCGACTTTCCCAGCTCCTACTATAACAGTCTTCATTATCAGCACCTCTCACTGTATGCTAGGCGATAAATACCAAACCAGTCTATTTATAATTCGTTGTCACGGTATAGATTTCCTTCTTTCAAACGTTAACCTTTATAGAGGAAGATAAATAATAGGAATACTTTCTCAAGAGTGAGAAATAATATTTTATAAGGTGTTTATCTTGACATTGAGTGGAGGAGCTTATGATAAGGATTAGGCCAGGGGTAATAAGAGAGATTCGTCACGTCTTTCCAGATTATATAGAAGCAATGGCTGAGGTTGAAGGCGAAGAAGCTAAGGTTATAGCATATCCTCAGATTACAGGAACCATAGAGCTTGGGGATGAAGTGTTATTGAACACAACGGCTCTTAGCCTTAATTTGGGTACTGGCGGATATCATTATGTAATGGGAAATCTAGTTAGGAAGGTAAAGGATGATCATGGACAGGGTCACATAATGAAGTTAAGGTACACGCCGGCTCAAGTAAGATGCCTCGCAGCTGAAGAAGGGGATAGTCTCGTAAGAGATAAGATAGAAATGTTTGATGGTTTAAAAGGTATGCCTATTATAATAGGGGAACTTCACAGCATGCTTCCACCAGCTGCTGCTGCTCTTAAAGAGCTAAGTGACGATAGATTAAATGTGGCTTATATCATGACAGATGGCGCAGCGCTGCCCATAGCTTTTAGCCGTTTGGTCAGGACTTTAAAAGAGAAAGAATTAATAAATGGTACCATTACAATAGGTCATGCATTTGGTGGTGATTATGAAGCAGTTAATATCTATAGCGGTCTTATAGTTGCACAGATGGTTCTTAAAGCAGATGTGGCAATAGTTTCTATGGGACCTGGTATAGTAGGTACTGGTACTAAATATGGGTTTACAGGTATAGAGGTAGCTAATATCATTGATGCTGTGAATGCATTAGGAGGTACTCCTATTGCTATACCTAGGTTGAGCTTTGCAGATGAAAGGGAACGTCATATAGGAGTTAGCCATCATACTCTCACATCTTTAGGAGAGATAGCACATACAAAGGCATTACTTCCTTTGCCTTGTGAAATAGATGAATCGCGTAAAGCCTCTATAGAGGAGATGCTAAAGAATTCAAAGATCTATGAGAAACATGAAGTTCGATGGGTCTGTGGAGCGCAGAGTGGTATAGATAGGCTTGTGAAAGACGGCGTAGAGGTGAAAACTATGGGTCGGGAGATCAATCAAGATAAGGAATTCTTCTTAGGGGCATCCTCAGGGGGCGTACTTGGAGTAGCCCTAAGCCATAACAACTAGTCTATATTGACCTCTTTTTAGAAGCAATAATCAAGTCTTCTATGGTATTGAAGTCCTTTTCAAGTTCCTTTAAGCGTTTCATTACATCTGACAGTTTCCCAATTATATATAATTGGTTTTTATATACTATCTGTTTGATAATGTCGGCCACCTCCTTAAATAGATTCTGCCTCATTTACTAAATAATATTCATAAAGAAGATAAGATATTCATATCCTCCTATAAAAGTGAGGGGAAGTAATTTGAGAGTATTGAATATAACATGTAATGCAAGTGGCGCTGCTGAAGCTGGTAAGCGTGGAGATGTAGTTGTTATAGTTGATGTTATAGATATGTCAACCACTGCTGAATCTTTTATAGATGTAGGGAACAGTGAGATTTTCGGAGCTAGTTCAGATGGGGCTAAGGTACCTGTAAGGGTAGATCCAGAATTAATAGGGTATCGTGCTGGTTCATTGGCAGTACAGAAGGGCACAAATGTTATTCTTGTCTCTGAGCCGCGCACAGGAGATGATGAAGCTAGGATAAGCTCTGCTTCATTAGCTATAAGAGGGGTTTTATCGTCTGGGGCGAAGATATGCGCTGTGCTTCCTAATATAGGGTGGGAAACACCTAAGATGATAGATGTTAAAGGTGAGGTGCTTCTCTGCACTACTGCATCAGGAGGTTCTTCTTTTGACGCTGCTTATATTAACGGTGCAAGTGCAGTCATCACTGGGACAGTTGCTAGGAGTATTGGTAAGAAAGGGGATGAGCCTGCACGCGCCAGTGCACTTAGGGCTATAGAACTTGCCACCAGACTAGGCGCAAATATAACGGTAGTGGCTGCAAGTTCTAATTCAATTGAAGATATATTAGCTGCAGAGTTCATTGGAAAGATAATAGTATCAGAAGGGTTTCTGTTGATATAAAGGGGTTACTTAAACTTCTATTTTGTTTACCTATGAGTAATAAACCGTGCACTCTATACATAAAGATTTAAAGAAGGTATTTAACCATTTTATCCTCCATGGTTTTAATATAATTCTAGCTATAGGTATGTAACAGGGGGTGCACTAGGTGAGCATTGCAAGTGGACAAATCAGTAGTATCCTTGAGAAACATTTTAAAAAGAATTTCCTTATATATTTCCTTGTATTTATATCTCTCATAATAGGGGTGGTTTTTGGAACAGTTGTAGTAGGGAGGTTAGAACCAGCTCAGAGTGAGGATGTTTTGGGGTATTTAGAAGAGTTCTTTAAAGGTTATGATTTAAAGAAACTAGACACAAAGGAGGTAGTGGCCAGGGAGAGGGTAATGGGAAATCTGCAGGTCCTCGGTATTACCTGGCTTTTGGGATTTTCCATCATTGGGACCCCTCTCATTATAATGATTCTTTTTGTGAGAGGATTCATAATCGGCTTTACCGTAGGGTTCTTAATAAAGGAACTTGTTGCAAAAGGGATTTTCATAGCTATTCTATCTGTTTTACCCCATAATTTACTTTTTTTGCCTGCCTTGGGTCTTCTCGCTATTGGGGCTTTTTCTTTTGCTTACACCTTTGTTAAGAGTAAAAAGTCACGGTATCGTCCGGTTATATACCATAATATCCTGGGCTATACCGGACTGGGTGTTGTTATGTTAATTTTAGGTGTTGGAGCTGGTTTGATTGAAGCATACATAACACCCGTGTTTATGAGTATTATCGCTAAATATTTAATTTAAACCCTTATAAAGGGGGGAAGAGCCTATGATCACAACCATATCGCTGGTGAAATTCAGGAAACGAGTTCTTCCGATACTTCGTTTTGCTTTAATTGCAGGCATACTAATAGCAATTGCTATTAGACTTTTCGTGATCTTTTTTCAAAAAAGTGTATAAATAGGAGGAAGGTGTGAAGGAACCTCTAAGATTATGTCGAACTAATAAATATTAGGAGTTTAATAGTGAGGGGATAAAGATGGCGGAGAAACTTACTGAGGAATTTATTAATTATTTATCAGTGGAGAGAGGATTGGCAGAAAACACCCTGGAATCTTATGAACGAGACCTTCGCCAATATAGTGAGTTCTTGTTGAAGAAAGGAGAAGGGGGTGTGAGGGGGGCCACCCATGATACCATATTGGCGTATGTTTCTACGCTTAAAAGACATGGCTATACTCCTTCTACTATTTCTCGAAAGATAGCTTCCCTTCGGGGCTTTTATCGTTTTTTAACTAGAGAAAGGTATATAGATAAGGATCCCACTTTGAATCTGGCGTCGCCTCAAATAGAAAAGCAGCTTCCTACGGTTCTCACCACTGAAGAGGTGAATATTCTTTTGGAGATTCCGGATATTACAACACCTGCAGGACAAAGAGATAAGGCTATGCTTGAGGTGCTCTATGCGACGGGTGTAAGGGTTTCAGAACTTATATCACTTAAGAGTTCTGATGTAAACCTTGATATGGGGTATATCCGTTGCTATGGAAAGGGTTCTAAGGAGAGAATAATTCCTATAGGCTCAATTGCAATGAGGTGGACTAAGGAGTATATGTCTGATGGAAGGGTAAAGCTACTACAAGGAAGTGATTCAGAGATATTATTCCTTAATCGCAGGGGAAGTAAATTAACGAGACAAGGTTTTTGGAAGATAATAAAGAAGTATGCAAAGGAGGCTAATATAGCCAAAGAGATTACTCCACATACGTTGAGACACTCTTTTGCAACACATCTCCTTGAGAATGGTGCTGATTTAAGATCAGTACAGGAGATGCTAGGGCATGCAGATATATCAACAACCCAAATTTATACACACCTTACTAGAGGAAAATTGCGGCAAATATATGATAAGGCACATCCTAGAGCCTAATAAGGAGAGATTAAAAGAGTTGACTGTATCTAGAATTACCATATTAGTAATGGACAGCGTTGGAGTTGGAGAATTACCTGATGCAAAGAGATTTGGTGATGAAGGTAGTAATACTCTTGCTAATATAGCTAAGGCAGTTGGAGGTCTCGATCTTCCTAATTTAGCCGATATGGGTCTTGGGAGGATAATAGAGATAGAGGGAGTGCCTCCTGTGGCAGAGCCTCTTGGTAATTTCGGAAAGATGGCGGAGAAGGCAGCTGGAAAAGATACAATGACAGGACATTGGGAGATAGCAGGCCTTATATTAGATAAACCCTTCCCAGTTTACCCTAATGGTTTTCCCGAAGATATCATAAATTCTTTTGAGAAAGCGGTTGGGAGACGTGTTTTAGGAAATAAGCCTGCATCTGGAACGGTCATTATAGAGGAATTAGGGGAAGAACATATAAAAACTGGGAGGCCTATAGTATATACTTCAGCTGATAGCGTATTTCAAATAGCAGCTCATGAGGATGTAATATCCGTGCATGAGCTCTATTCTATGTGCGAGAAGGCTCGTAGTATCCTAAAGGGAGGACATGCTGTTGGCAGAGTCATAGCTCGTCCTTTCATTGGTTCTCCTGGAAGCTTTAAACGAACTGAGAAGCGAAGAGATTATACTCTCGAACCAGCATCTGATACTATGCTTGATATTATAAAAGAGGCGGGCTTTTCTGTTCTTGCAGTAGGGAAGATAGAAGATATCTTTTCATGTAAAGGTATTACAGAGTCGATACATGCTACTAATAATAGGGCTTGTATTGATGCTACGTTACAATTCTTACGACGTGATGATAAGGGTCTTATATTTGTAAATTGTTCGGATTTTGATTCCCTTTATGGCCACAGAAATAATGTACAAGGGTATGCTAATGCCCTAGAGGAGTTTGATTCATGGCTTCCAGAATTAATAGAAGTTCTCCGCGGTGATGATCTTTTAATCATTACAGCAGATCATGGTTGCGATCCCACTACACAAAGTACTGATCATTCTCGAGAGTATGTTCCCCTCTTAGTTTACGGTGAAGAGCTGCGAAAAGGTATCGATCTAGGCATAAGAGATACTTTTGCTGATATCTCTGCTAGTGTCTTAGATCTACTAGGCCTTGATGGGAAAAAAGGAAATCTCTCTGGAACCAGCTTCCTAAAGGAGATAATTCCTTAACTAAGCCATGTAAGGAGGAAGTAGCATTTTGTCGCTACGTGATGGAATGAGACCTTATGAAATTATTGTTAAGAAACGCGAGGGTATGGAATTAAGCGAGGGGGAAATCGCTTATCTCGTGAAGGGGTATACTGAGGGGCAGATCCCTGACTATCAAATGGCTGCTTGGTGTATGGCAGTCTATTTTCGTGGTATGACATCTAAGGAGACTACTGATCTGACTATGGCTATAGCTCGTTCTGGTCATATGCTTGATCTATCATCTGTTCCTGGTCTAAAGTTTGATAAGCATAGTACTGGTGGGGTGGGTGATAAGATAACCCTTATTTTGGGTCCGCTAGTAGCAGCGGCAGGTGTATCTTTTGCTAAGATGTCTGGGCGAGGCTTGGGTCATACTGGTGGGACAGTAGACAAGCTTGAGTCTATTCCAGGTTTTAGGACAGTTTTAAGCGAAGAAGAGTTCTTAAGGAATCTTAAGGATATAGGAATAGTCCTTGCAGGACAAACAGCGAACCTGGTTCCAGCTGATAAGAAACTTTATGCCTTAAGGGATGTGACTGGTACTGTAGAGAGTATTCCATTAATAGCTAGTAGTGTTATGAGCAAAAAGATCGCTTCGGGTGCTGATGGGATCCTTTTAGATGTAAAGGTTGGAAAAGGAGCTTTTATGAAAACTAAAGAGGAAGCTTCGCGTCTAGCTGAACTCTGTGTTCAGATAGGTAAGGGTGTTGGACGGAAGGTTTCTACTTTTCTTACAGATATGAATCAGCCTTTAGGTAGGGCAGTAGGGAATATTTTAGAAGTAAAAGAAGCTATTGAAGTCCTTAAAGGAGAAGGACCAAGAGATGTCCTTGAGTTATCTCTCCTATTTGGCGCAGCTATATTAGAGATGGCAGGCGTGGCTCATGGAGATAGTGCTAAAAAGAAAGCGGAAGACCTCCTTATTAGTGGCAAGGCATTTGATAAGTTCGTTGAACTAGTCGAAGCCCAAGGAGGAGATGTAGCCCCGCTATATGAACCACATAGATTCCAAGTAGCACCTATTCTGTTAGATGTAAAAACTATAAAAGCAGGTTATATTCGCGGTATTAATGCTGAGAAAGTTGGACTTATCTCTGGAACCCTAGGAGCAGGGCGTATGAGAAAAGAAGACGTAATCGACCCGCGTGTTGGTATAATCCTTCATAAGAAGATAGGCGATAATGTTGAGATAGGAGAGCCATTGGCGACGATTCATGGGAATAATGACCGAGAAGTAGCAAGAGCAGCCCAGGAGCTTTTGTCATGTTACCAGATTAGCCACGAGAAGCTTCAACCTCCACCACTAGTAATAGAGTAGCGTTTGGATTTCTATGAAAAAGTCTAAAGTCATGCATATTTTCATCAATTGTTGAGTAAATTTTATTATAAGCTATGCTGATTAGATTTTTCATAGGAAAGGGGGTTGCTGCTTTGTTGGAGATACCCTACATAGGATCGCAGGCGAGGATATGCCTCCTTTGCCTTATAATTATTTTCCTCATGGAGTCAATTCTTTTTTCTTTACCTCTTTCAGCTGTAGCACCACCTCCTGAGTTTGATGTGAATGCAGAGTCTGCTATTCTCGTACATGCTGATACTGGTAAAATTCTTTATCAGAAAGCTCCTCATAAGCAACTACATCCAGCAAGCGTGGCAAAGATAATGACCATGCTCTTGGCTATGGAGGCAGTTGAAAGAGGAGAGGTGAAATTAACTGATATCGTAAGGGCGAGTCAGAGAGCAAGGGATGCTCAGATTGGCACTACCATATTCCTTGATGTTGGCGAAGAGCTTTCCCTAGAGACCTTATTAAAGGGAGTGGCTATAGAGTCTGCAAATGATGCTAGTGTGGCAGTGGCTGAATACATAGGGGGAAGCGTGGAGAACTTTGTTAAGATGATGAATGACCGCGCTAAAGAACTAGGAATGCATGATACGAATTTTGTTAATCCAAATGGATTGCCACCAGATGTTGGTGAGGATAGTGTTACTAGTGCTTTTGATGTTGCTATTATGTCACGGGAACTTTTAAAGTATCCTACGGTTCATGATTGGTTTACTATATGGATAGAGCCAATACGTGTAGAAGATCCTAAAAGAAGATTTGATATGGTTAATAAGAACCTTCTGGTTGCACCTAGCGGGAAGTATAAATATTCTGGTGCTGATGGCATTAAGACAGGTTCTCATAGTGGTGCAGGATTTTGTTTTTCAGCTACAGCTAAAAGGGGAGATCTACGCCTAATTGCTGTGGTGATGAAGGCCCCGACAAAACCAGTGAGGTTCGAAGAGTCTATAAAGCTTTTGGATTATGGATTTAGTAAGTATTCAGGGGTAAATATAGTTAATAAAGGCGATAGAATACAGGAGGTTAGGGTACGTCTAGGGGATAACGAGAATATAATTGGGATAGCTGAATCAAGCCTTAATGTGATCGTACCTAGGGGTCAAGGCAAGGATATAGAAGTTATCACTGCATTACCTAAGATGATGAGTGCTCCCATCTTAAAAGGTCAAGTCATAGGAGAAATAATTGCTCTTCAAGATGGTGAAGAACTAGGTAGAGTACCTATTATAGCTGCGGAGAGTATTAAACAAACCAACGTCTTTAAGGCCGTTGGTAGGACGGTTCGAGATTTCTTATTTAAGACGCTCTTTCTTCCTAAAGAGCAGCCTATAGAGAGTTAGATAATTTTTATAAACAATACCTTTAGGGCAGGTCTCTTCTTGAGATCGGGCCCTAATTTTTTTAAGAAAGTTGCTTGAATTTAATGATCTGCCGGGAAGGAAGCGAACATTCCGTGGCGTATTATTTATATACCGAATTCCTCTCCAGTCAAACACTCTTGCATAGTGCACTTTCTTCGCCACCTATCAAAGTGCTTTCTGTGACTTGCATTATCTTAAAATTTGATTCTAGTGCAAAAGTCGT
>DIRN01000036.1 GCA_002426645.1 Firmicutes bacterium UBA5435
TAAACATGCCAGGCGCACTATAAAGAAGGCCCTTAAACTAACTAGGGCCTTCTTATTAATCAACTACATAAGTGATATATATTAAATATTCGAATTATTAGCTACACCATTTTGGTTAACATTCTGACACTTAGATTTAGCTGCAGAAGCTGCCACTGCAGCTGTCAGGGCTACAGCTACAGCAACGGGGACTTGAATAACATCATTATCCTCAATCTTTCTGTATTGAGCCTTAACTTCCTCCATAAGCTCTTTGAATTCAGGGTTTTCTGCCATTAATGACCCTCCTCTCTCACTGAATCAAACTCTTCAGCATTCAACTGGATTACTATATCTTATGTAATCACGAATCAAATTGCTAATGGTTATGGGGTTAAAGATAAAATTTAAATTAAAGTCACTCAGCGCTTTTACCTATATCTAAAATCAAGTATCTCAATAGGCTGCCACCTTTTTCAGCAGACATATGAGCGCAAAGCCCTGGAAGAGTATAATCCAGTGATTTATAAATATCTATCGGAGGAGGAGTATCATCTAATATACTTTTTATAAAGGCATCAAACATAGTATAGTCACCTGTACCATAACCACCTACCTTCAAAGTATGCTATAGTACCTTCCTCGCTGCTAGGTCGTATAGTCTCAAGGCATCCCTTCGTCCTATATATAGAATAATAGTGAAAAGCTGATTCTCTACAAACTGCAAAACCAGCAAGCATCTTTACAACTGCTCCTTTTTGAGTTTTAAAGATCCCAACCTCCATATCCATCTTACTAAATTCGGAGCAAATCTTACTACCAGTATGAAGACTGCTGACAGATATACATCTATCATCCATTATTTTAAGTAACGGTCCTAAACTATGAGTACAATAATGAATAGGAGACCTTATAGTGCGCCAAGTGGGATTCCCATTTGAATCTTTCATTAAACATCGCACTTCTTACCCTTTGCTGCCTCCAGTTTCGCTTCTTCTATGTCACATACAGCTACAAGTTTTGTCTCAGGATGAATCTGTGCTATTCTAGCGAAGGTGGTTCCTCGTCTTAATCCAACTCACCCTACCTTTAACATTATTCTTCATCTCTATAACCTTATAGTTGCTATGACGACTAAATACATGAATCTTATAAGTCCCCTATTATCTCTCCACTGACAACTGTAGTCCTTACAGAGAAATCGGAACTAAGTATTGCAAAATCTGCGTCCATACCCTTAGCAATGCTTCCCTTTCTTTCACTAACGCCTATCCTTCTAGCAGGATTTGTAGAAGCCATACGTACCGCATGGACCAAATCTATACTTAGCAAGTCTACCATATTCTTAACTCCCTTATCCAAAGAAGTCACACTACCAGCTAAATTACCTGATGTAGAGCCCTCTAAAGAAGTTCTTCCACCTTCTACTACTACTTTCCTCCCATCCCTTTGCGTATAAATGCCATCCCCTAATCCCATAGGCATTCCTCCATCACTCACTAGGATCACCCGATCTGGCCCTTTAAGTTTATAAAGCAATTCCATATTGGCACGATGTACATGATGTCCATCAGCTATCAATTCACATGTAATCTCTGGAATATTTAAAGAAGCGCCTACTACACCGGGTTTCTGTTTACGTATCCCAACCTCATCACCATTAAAGGTATGTACAGAATGGGAAAGACCATACGCTACTGCAGCTTCCACCTGCTCGTAACTGGCCATTGAATGACCAACCCCCATCACAACCCCAGCCTCTGTCATAGTCTTTATAAAATCCTCTGACCTTAGAAGTTCAGGAGCAATTATTGCTAGCTTAATGAAACCAGGTGGCGTACGTTCTAACCATCCCATATATTCTTGAGGGTTCGGGTTCCTTATATACGCAGGAGGCTGAGAACCTGCAGAGCCTGGACTTATATAAGGGCCTTCAAGGTTTACCCCTAGTATTTGCGCACCTGGTGTCCCGCCTTTCATTGCTTCTACAATAAGATCTATGTTCTTCACTATAACATCAGGAGGCGCACATCCTAAGGTGGGTACGAAAGAAGTCACTCCCGCTTTACACATGATTTTAGCGATAGTATATATTGAATCCATATTTCCATCTCTCATATCAGCTCCTCCTGCACCGTGAATATGAATATCTATATACCCTGGCACTATATAATCACCATCTAGGTCAACAACCTCTCCATGGAGGTCAGTGGGAGTTCCAGCGCCTACTTCCTCTATAATTCCTTCACTGGTGCTTATGTATCCTGGCTTTATAATCTCCTCTGGCGTTACAACTCTGCCGTTCACAAAGAATCTTCTCTTAGTGCTCATTCGTATATCCTCCTTTAACATTATTAGACAATAGATGCATATGCCTCTATATTATATCCGGAGAGTTCATGTACGCCTTCCTTTTAAATAAATGTAGCGTCTTAGCCAAATATTCTAACGCCATCTGAGTGTAGAATGTCAGTGATACAAGATACTTTATACTAAAGAATATAATTATTATATTCTTTGAAAAGTTATAGTTTTAAGGAAGGCTTTAATATCTGTAGCGTAGGCTAGTCTTTTCTCTATGGTGTACTAAAAAATGGGGTGGAATACCATCCACCCCATTTTTTATAGTGTATTCAACGTTTAAATTACTTGACAACAAAATTATATATCTTACCTGGAACAAATATCTCTTTAACAATATTTTTCCCGTTGATAAAGGCACTTATATTTTCGTCTTCTAGGATCTTTATTCTTACTTCTTCCTGAGAAGCCTCTCGGGGTATGGTAGTAGTACCTCTAACTCTACCATTAACCTGAACAGGGATCTCTACCACATCTTCTATGGCCTTATCCTCATCCCATACAACCCAACGTTGCTGATTAAGCATTCCTTCATACCCATTCCTTTGCCAGAGTTCCTCGGTTATATGAGATGCTATAGGATTAAGAAGGATAAGAAAATCTTTAAACTCATCTCTTGTTACTCGACCAACGGCATAGAACTCGTTTGTAAGTGACATCAAGGCCGCGACTGCTGTATTGAATTTCATGCGTTCTATATCCTCACTAACCTTCTTTGCGGTCTGATGCATCTTGCCTTCTAACTCCGGTGAGTATCCTTCATCATCAGTCAAGAACTCCTGAAGTTTCCACACTCTTTCAAGGAATCGTCTGCACCCTCTGACGCCTTGTTGCGACCAAGGTGTAGACTGATCAAATGCACCAATGAACATCTCATAGAGTCTAAAAGCATCTGCTCCAAATTCTTCTACTACATCATCAGGGTTAATAACGTTACCCCTTGACTTGGACATTTTTTCGTTATTCTCACCTAAGATCATACCATGTGAAGTTCTTCTCTGATATGGTTCTGAAGTAGGTACCAAACCGCAGTCGTATAAAAACTTATGCCAGAACCTAGAGTAAAGGAGGTGAAGGGTAGTATGCTCCATTCCGCCATTATACCAGTCAACAGGGAGCCAATAATCCATTTCCTCCCTACTTGCAAACTCCTTATCATTATGAGGATCCGCATATCGAATGAAATACCATGAAGAACCCGCCCAATTAGGCATGGTATCTGTTTCCCTCTCCCCTGGCCCACCACACTTAGGACAAGTAGTATTGACCCATTCTTTAATCTTAGCAAGGGGAGATTCCCCTGTATCTGTAGGCTCATAATGCTCTACATCTGGAAGTAAGACTGGAAGCTCTTCTTCAGGAACAGGTACCCACCCACACTTCTCACAATGAACTAAAGGTATGGGTTCGCCCCAGTAATGCTGCCTACTAAAGACCCAATCGCGCAGCTTATAATTTACCTTCCTTCTCCCTAGTCCCTTCTCTTCCAACCAATCTATCATCGCTTCCATGGCTTCTTTCATAGGGCGCCCGTTAAGGAAGCCAGAATTCACCAGTATTCCGTCGTCAACATCGGTATATGCCTCTTTTTTAACGTCTCCACCTTTTATGACCTCTACGATAGGAAGGTCGAACTTCTTAGCAAATTCCCAATCTCTTTCATCGTGAGCGGGAACAGACATAATGGCCCCAGTACCGTAAGACATCAACACATAGTCAGAGATCCAGATAGAGATCTTTTTATTAGTAACAGGATTAACGGCCTTAACTCCTTTAAGTTCAACACCTGTCTTTTCTTTAATAAGCTCAGTTCTCTCAAAGTCCGATTTCTTCATAGATTGCTGCCTGTATTCTTCAACCTCATCCATATTAGAGATCTTATCCTTCCACTCATCAATTAATGGGTGTTCGGGAGAAAAGACCATATACGTTGCGCCGAACAACGTATCAGGACGAGTAGTAAATACAGTAACCTTATGATCTGTATCTGCGATAGGGAAATCCACTTCTGCCCCTTCGGATCGCCCTATCCAATTTCTCTGTTGAGTCTTCACCTTTTCAATATAATCCACTGTATCTAAGTCGTTAAGTAACTTCTCTGCATAAGCTGTTATCTTCAACAACCATTGATTTTTAACCTTTCTAACTACCTCTCCACCACATCGCTCACAACCACCGTTGACTACTTCCTCATTTGCAAGGCCTATCTTACAGCTCACACACCAGTTAATAGGGATCTCTGCCTTATAAGCTAAACCCTTCTCAAACATTTTCAGAAATATCCACTGGGTCCAACGATAGTATTCCGGATCTGTAGTGTTTATCTCTCTAGACCAATTAAATGAAAAACCCAAAGACTTTAGTTGTTCTTTGAATCGCGCTACATTTTTCTTCGTTACCAGCTTAGGATGGATCTTGTGCTGTATAGCGAAATTCTCCGTTGGCAAACCAAATGCATCCCATCCTATAGGATATAATACATTATATCCTTCCAAACGACGTTTGCGGGCTATTATGTCCAAAGCTGTATAACTCCTGGGATGTCCAACATGAAGGCCTTCTCCTGATGGATAAGGAAATTCAATGAGAGCATAATACTTGGGCTTTGATTTATCATGCGATGCTTCGAATGTCCCTTCATCTTCCCATATTTTCTGCCACTTAGCTTCAATTTCTTTTGGATTATACTCAGGTATTTCCACATCTAATCCCCCTTTATTATCCTGACCAAAACTAAAACAACCTAAGTGAATTTAATACACAGATTTACTCTTCTACCCGGACAAGAAAGAAAGCATCCACTATTATTTTCCACCTTTAGGTAGACTGTAGATACTTAGCCGTCTTTAAAGTACATCTGTTATGACACTATGATAATCTATTAAAATGGATATATATTCAGTATACCCGTTACTACCCTATAGCAAGTATTCTTTTCTAAAATTATATCAGATTAATAGAGAAAAATCAATTTTTATGAAACATTAAAAGATTATGTTTATAAGAATTAAAAGTAAAGGGCAACCGTATCTAAACGATCGCCCTTTACTTGTCTTAAGCTTCTTGCCATTCATCTTTATCTAATAGCGCTTTCCATTTGCTTAATTAAAACCAAGAGCCTATCAAGGATCTCTTTTACTATTTGCTCGCCCATTTCCCTAGATGCCTGGGATGGATCCCCCAGAACACCTACTTTTATCCTCTCACTCTGTGTTATATGAGGTAAAACCAGAGGATCGTTAACTCTTTTTTCAACTGATTGATAAGCATCTTGATCCTCCCTTAGCATCTCCATAACATCTTCCGAATCAGTGACTCTGGTCCCTTTAACTAGTTCAGGATGCCAATAAAGCATAAGTGAAGTCTCATAAGCACCTGCATGAAAATCCTTCTTTTCAAACCATTCCATTACTGTGGGAGATTCTTCAAAAATAGATACTACCGCCACATTAACATCTTTCATATTAGAATTAAGCCTTAAAAAAACATCTAGACCATCTTTTATACCCCTAGTATTCTCTGAACCTCCATGTCCTAGTAAGACTATAATATTCCTAAACCCCTGGCTATAGAGGGAATTACAAATATCATTGATAACAGCAGACATGGTCTGCGGTGTTATGTTAATGGTACCTGGCAGTGTCCCACCAGAAAAGCTATATGGCATGACGGGAGCTACAAGTACACCTGTAAGCTCTGAGATACGCTTTGATATCTCATACGCGTTATATATATCTGTACTCAATGGTAGGTGCCAGCCATGCTGCTCAGTACATCCAACAGGCACTATAACTGTTTGAGTCTCCTCTAACGCCTCACTCACCTCTTTAAGTGTCATAAACTCCATTATACGGGAACGCCCAGATAACTCCGACTTGTCTGTTCTACTAGACATTAAATCGCCTCCCTAAAATAGTAACCTAACTTCACCTTAATTCCTTAACTGCCTCTTTCACAGATCTTGCTACGTACTCTACCTGTGCATCTGTTAAATGAGGATATATAGGCAGATCCAACTTCTCCGCAAAGATCCTTTCAGCAACAGGACATATCCCTTTCTCATAACCCATCTCTTTAAATAGGGTAAGCCAATAGACTGGGATATAATGTATCATGGTCTGTACTCCATACTTATCAAGTAGGAGTGCCATAAAATCATTCTTCTTCTCAGGTTTCTTATAGTACAGATTATAAAGATGATATACATGTTTCCTACCTTCTGGTTCAACTGGAGCGCCTAATTCCTCTATCTCTGAAAACTCCTCCGTCCAATACTTAGCTATCTTTCTTCTGCGCTCATTCATCCTGTCGAGTTTTTCAAGTTGTACGAGTCCAACTGCGGCCTGTGCTTCTGTAACTGAAGAATTAGAGGGTATGGAAAAGCTCTCTTTAATTGAAGCTATATCATAATGATAAGGTAGCCAATAACGTTCCTGATCTTTATATTCCTTCATCCCTACAAACCTATGGAGCTTACAAGCCTCAGCCCATTCATCATTATTAGTGGTATACATTCCACCTTCGCCTAGAGTGGTCATGTTCTTTATAGTATGAAAGCTGAAAGCACCAATATCGCCTAAAGCCCCAGTCTGCTTCCGCTTGTATTCAGCACCAGTGGAATGAGCACAATCCTCTACAACTGCAATACCCCGTGGCTTTGCCAAAGCATTTATCGCATCCATATCCACTGGAAGACCGCAATGGTGTACAACATAAATAGCCTTTGTCTTTGATGTGATCTTTTCCTCAATTGAGTTAGCATCGATATTCATAGTATCGTACTCTAAATCAGCAAAGACCACCTTAGCGCGTCTCTGAAGAGCAGGTAGGGCTGTAGCTACGAATGTAATGGCTGGAACTATAACTTCATCCCCCTCATCAATACCTATAGCATCCGCTGCCATCTCAAGAGCAGATGTACAATTGCTAACAAAGATCGCATGTTTTACTCCTATATACTCTGCAAAGGCATCTTGAAACTTTGCCACGTACTTGCTCATGGTAAGTGACTCTCCCTGCAGCGAATCTAAAATCGCACGAACCTCTTCCAAGCCATAAGGATTTCCTATAGAGACATATGGGACTTTAAGCTCCTGACTCCCTAATCCTGCAGAATAGCTTCCGCCGTAACTTCCTTCAATCCTCTTTTCGTTTCTCCTCATTTAAACTTCCTCCTCTCTTTTACAAAACTCATTTTAAAGAGGCTATCCTTCAAACATTCGATAGATAAAGCCAGCTTATATATTAGCAAAATTTGAAACCCTCTTCAACTTAATCATACATGTATACCATGAAAGTTTCTATATAGAATTACACCGTTCTTCTTTAAAAAGTTATCTTCTAAGAGGAGGAGAATATATCATATATTTAAGACTCCGAACTTTCTAAATTCAGAAGGAGAAATCTTCATTAGTCTCTTGAATACCTGACTAAAATAATTAGGATCTGAATAACCAATACGCTGAGAAATCTCTGATATATTAAGAGACGTCTCCTTTAAAAGATGAGCTGCCTTCCTAATACGAGATTGAGTTAGGTATTCATGGAAGGTTAGCCCTATCTCATTCTTAAAGAGACGAGCAAAGTATGTAGGAGATAGATATACTTTATCTGCTATAACAGATAAAGTCAAATCTTCATGTAAGTTTTGATTTATAAATTTAACCGCACGTTCTACGGTGCTCTTCTCATCTCTATCATCACTCTTTTCCAAATTCGAAGGACCTCCAAAAGGCATAGAACGCCTTAATCTATCCTTAAGAGTCTCGACTCCTTCTGAAAGCTCCTCGGCTCCATCTTCTTCTAACTCCATCTTCTTTATCTTCTTAAAGAGCTCATTCCTCATCTCTGCCTCCACTATATAAGTAGCTATTAGAGAAAGAAATTGCGATGCTAACCTCAACTTTTCTTCAGATATAACCTTGATATTCTGTAAAGCCCTAATAAGTCTCTCTTCTTTTATAGGTAAATCATAGAAATTCCCCTTGATTTCATCTATATATTGTGGGGTCAAAGGAGTCGTAAGGACTTGACCACTTATTATGCTGCCCATGTAGGAATCATCGATAATAATTGGGATAGTAACATTCACAAGACCTGCGTGGCAACGGTAAATATATGGTCTCTTTTTCTTTAAAGCCTTCTCAATAGCTGATAAATCTGATGCGCGGCATCGTTTTATGCCTTGCTTTGACGATTGAACCGCCTTACAAAAGCTGCTCCTTTGTGTTTTAGGGTAAAAGGTTATAGTCTCTAGATCAAAATTACATATGGAGACAGGAAGTCCTGTAAACCGGTAAAATAAATTTTGAAATTGAGATAGGTTTGCTAGATTTAGAATATCGCTAAATCCTTCTGCTGAATTAAAATATTTCAATACAATTCACCTTCCTTTTACCTGATTCTCTAAGTATGAAAAAGTAAGGGCTGTAAAAATAATCACATCTTAGAGCACCACATCATATATTAGAATTGAAACTGTTTAAAGGTTAGATGCTCATAAGTACTAAACATTATAAAAGGCTCTTTGTCTTATACCGGATATAAAGACAAATAAAAATAAGGAGGATAGATAATTATGCCTATAAATACTTCAAATGTAACAGACTATAGTTTTGGTAGAAGGCCTAGCGAGCAAGGGTTCTTTGGCTCTTGGTTCTGGATAATAATAGTAGTGTTCTTTGGTTTCTTCTTCTGGGGTGGATTTGGTGGTGGATTCGGCGGCGGGTTCGGTGGCGGATTCTAAGATTCAAATATGGCATGTCCCTACTTATATTATAAAGCCGTATAATGTTAGAAAGAGGTATCCGAAAAACACCACATAGCACAGTACTTCCATTTATCGCTACGGAAAGGGGATATATTATATCTCCTTTCCGTATTTATCCATTGAAACCTACTCGCTCTCTATTAACTACTACAGTTTTAAAACCTCAGCAATATTTTTATAGAAAATCTGAGCGTTCTCTTCCTCATTTAGATGAAGTAGGGCTACCTTTAAAAAAGCCGGCTCTGGATATTTAAATGGGATCCCTGTTCCAAAAAGGATTCTCTTAGTTCCCACTTTTTCTAAAAGTTGAGGGAGATTTTTATTATATACTGAAGTTAATCTAGAGATTTCGTAAAAAACCTTCTTAGAAGTATTCTCATCAAAGAAATGATTCCCTGTAGGGTAGATACCTTCCTGAATCACAAAGGTAACAGAGTCTTCAAATCTTTTTACCACCTTTACTATATCCGTAAAGAGCAAATTTTCAGTAGTATCAAGCCAATGTCGTTGCCGCATATCCACAACTCTCATAGGAAGAAATATAGGTAAGTCAAAGCTTGCCGCCATTTCTATCAATTGAAGCCCCTCGGGGTCATTTAACCTATAATCATGATAGTATGGAAAGAGTCGAAGGCCCCTCATTCCAAATACTTCAACACAGGCCTTAAGATCATCCTCCCATCTAGGATACCTTGGGTTTAAAACAGCTAAAGGTATTAGACGATCTTCATATCTTCTGACATCTTCAGCAAGTTCTTCATTACCAGCATGGGAATTCTTGTAGAATATAGAGTGGATAGATGAAACCACAGCTTTATCTATGCCTTTACTATCCATCAATTCTACGAGTCCTTGTGTAGTATTATTGCGCAAAGGGCGGAAAGGCCAGTGTCCAATATATGCGTTAGAGTCAATTATCATCTCTTACCCTCCTTCTCTAAGAGAGAATAGAAATTGTCCCAAAAGATTAATTCTTTCTCCTCGTGAGTAAGCTGAGCCCCGAGGATCTTGCCAACTCCTCCCTCAAAGGTCATGTCAGTTGCAAAGAGAATACGCTCTACCCCAAGTTCTTTTACAGCCATCTCTATCATACCGTCATCTACTACACTACCGCTGGTGTCCAGATAAACATTTGGTACGCCTCTTAATGCCTTTATTGACCATTCCCAATCCCCACCACCACCAATATGTCCCTGTATGAAGGTGGCTTCAGGATATACTCTTGCTACCTTCGCAAAATGGGTTCCGTCTGAAATAAATGGTTGCTGACGTTTACTATCGGGATTCATAGCTTTCCCAGCATGACTCAGTATCAATGCCTGCATCTGTATGGCTTTTTCTATTACCTGATATATTGCAGGGTCAGAGATATGGTATTGATTGTAGAGTTTTATCCCGATCATTCCATACTCATTTATGCACTTTTCCATCTCTGCCATTGCCTCTTTGGCGTAACCAGGATTTATATAAGCATATCCAAGTATTTTATCAGGGTCACGTCTCATAGCCTCTATAACCACATCATTTTTCGCTTTAAACTCTTCTGGACTTGGGCATCCACCAGTTATAGGATTGGAAACACAAACCTTCTCAATACCAAGGACACACGCAGCTTCTAACAATCGCTCATACTTCTCTACATTTAATTTTCCGCTTACATCAAATACATGATTATGGCAATCTATTATACGATATCCATGATTTCGAAGAGCATCACGATCCATTAAATCAGTTCCCCTTATTTTCTATTATTTATTTTTAAAACATATCGACCATAAATTGTTCATTCTACATCAGCGTCTTCTTTTCCTCCTATAATTCATGATCTTTAGCTATAAACTTTGGTGTATCTACCCTGTTCTCTATGACCAGCTAGAGCTTTTTTCTGCAGATTATCGAGTCAACTCCATAGCGGTGGTACCATATCACGCACACCATTATAGTCACTCTTCTCTCCCCATTCCGGTTTCATTTTTACAGTATTTACAAGTAATTATATCTACACCATATCTATTAGTAAATAGTTAAAAATTTTAAAATCGCCTATTGACAAAATGAAGGTATGTAAGTATAATATTAGAAAGTTAATTGGAGTTCAGCATTATTGCCATAACTTAGTAAAATTAAATAGCGTGTGGATCTTCTTATCAAGAGAAGGGGAGGGAAAGGCCCGATGAACCTTCGGCAACCATCAAAGAACTTCGAAGGGTGCCAAATCCTACCAGCAGAGCGCTGGAAAGATAAGAAGAGGCGAACTTAAATAGTAACCCTCTTCTTTATGAAGAGGGTTTTTGATACCAAAAGAAGATCCCACCTTTAGGGGGTATGAAAAATGGAACCTTACATGTGTATACCTTACTTTTTCTATCTGAAAACTATGAAATACGATTTTAAGGAGAGGAATATAAATGACAGATATAACAAACGGTAAGAAGAAAAGCTTTGAGACAATAACATTACACGGAGGGCAATTCCCTGATTCAGCCACTAATTCTAGAGCTGTACCCATTTATCAAACAACTTCATATGTATTTAATTCTGTGAAACATGCTGCAAATCTCTTTGCCCTCGATGAGCCTGGAAATATATATACTCGTATAATGAACCCTACTACAGATGTGCTTGAAAAACGTCTTGCGGAACTAGAGGGAGGAAGTAGTGCATTAGCTGTTGCTTCTGGCATGGCAGCCATAACACTTGCAATATTAAATATTACTAAAGCAGGCGAGAACATAGTCTCCTCAAGTTATCTTTATGGAGGAACTTATACTCTCTTTAATTATACACTTGCTAGATTAGGAATTGATGTGCGTTTTGTGGATTCAAGAAATCCTGTAAACTTTAAAGCTGCTATTGATGACAATACACGCCTCCTTTATATTGAATCCGTCGGAAACCCTAAAAACAATGTTGATGATTTTGAAGAGATCGCTAGTATAGCTCATGACCATGGGATACCATTCGTCGTTGATAGCACTGTGACTACTCCCTATCTCTTTCGTCCATTTGAATATGGTGCTGATATCGTAATCCATTCCCTCACAAAGTTCATAGGAGGACATGGTACATCCATTGGAGGAGCTATAGTAGAATCCGGCAAATTCAACTGGAATAATGGGAAGTTCCCTGAAATAACTGAGCCGGACCCTTCGTATCATGGCCTAAGCTATTGGGAGAAATTTGGAAATCATCAACTTGGAAGAGCTTATATTACCAAAGTTAGGGTTAATTTGCTCAGGGACCTAGGGGCAGTTCTCTCGCCTTTTAACTCATTCCTTTTCCTTCAGGGACTGGAGACTCTGCCCTTAAGAGTTCAAGAGCATTCTAAGAATGCTCTTGAAGTGGCAAGGTGGTTACAATCTCACCTTGCAGTTTCATGGGTCAACTATCCCGGGCTTCCCAGCCATCCTGACTATGAAAGAGTCCTTCGTTACCTTCCAAAAGGGCAAGGCTCTATAATAGGGTTTGGAGTTAAAGGAGGACTTGAAGCTGGTATCAAATTAATAAACTCTGTAAAACTTCTATCTCATCTGGCTAATATAGGAGATGCAAAGAGTTTGATAATTCATCCAGCGTCAACAACGCATCAGCAACTTACACCTGCAGAGCAACTCTCCACAGGAGTTACAGCAGATTACATACGGCTCTCTGTAGGACTGGAAAATGTGGATGATATAATCGAAGATTTAGATCAGGCATTAGAAGTTAGCCAGAAATAATTAGGAGGTGATAGGTTTGAGCGACCCTATAAACCTTTTAAATAAAAGGGGTTCAACAAAAAATTATGATGCACCTGACTCTAGTAATTCAGTAGGATGGACTCAACCTCAGCACCTTCGTTTAGCTGACGATAATGATCCCCTTCCACTGAAGTGTGGGATAAATTTCGCACCAATTGATGTTGAATATGAAACCTATGGAAGGCTAAACGAAGAGCGTAGCAATGCTATTTTAATACTCCATGCACTATCAGGCGATGCTCATGTAGCCGGTTGGGATTCTAAAGCTGATGAATATAAACGTCCTTGGCGTAAAACAAGGCCAGGATGGTGGGATAATATGGTGGGTCCAGGCAAAGCTTTCGACACAAATAAATACTTCATCATTTGTTCAAATGTCCTTGGAAGCTGTTATGGAACAACAGGGCCTTCTTCTGTCGATCCAGCTACAGGCAAACCATATGGACTTAGATTTCCTGTAGTTACAGTAGGAGATTGGGTGAGACTCCAATGCCGTCTCATAGAGCATTTGGGGATAGAAAAGCTTCTTGCTGTTGCTGGAGGTTCCTTAGGAGGACAACAGGCACTAGAATGGACCCTTGCTTATCCAGAAAGGGTAGGGTCCGCAATTATACTTGCCTCCTCTACACATCTAAGCGATCTGGGATTAGCTTTCAACGCTGTTGCAAGGCATGCTATATTAAATGATCGTAATTTCAAAGATGGGAATTATTATGGCGATGAAGTCCCTGACAAAGGTCTTTCAATAGCTCGTATGTTAGGTCACATTACGTACCTTTCTGAAGAGTCCATGGAAAAGAAGTTTACACGAAAATATATAAGAGGAGATAAGCCCAAATTTCACCTGGGTATAGACTTCGAGGTCGAGGGATATCTACACTATCAAGGGCAGGCTTTTGTAGAAAGGTTTGACGCTAATAGTTATCTTTATATAACTAAAGCCATGGACTATTATGATGCAGCTTCATGGGGAAATGGCGACATAGATAGCGCATGTAAGAGGACAAAAAGTAGATTCCTCCTAGTGTCTTTCTCTTCTGACTGGCTCTATACCCCTCAACAGACTAGAGAGCTAGCTCTTTCGCTATATAGGGCAAAGAAGCCAGTAAGTTATATAAATATTCAGTCATCTTATGGGCACGATGCCTTCCTGCTAGAAGGAGAAAAGTTAAAAGAACTGATAACTTCCTTTTTAGATGGAGGAATAGTGAAAGACGAAGATACAGCTTAAAAAGGCCTATAGAAAACTTCATTTATAGCCATGGCCCTTCATGAACCGCCAGCCAATATAACCACTGGCCATGGCTATAACCACAAGAAGAGCAACAATCTCGGGATTCACATAATACTTTAAAAGGCGCGGGTTAGCTTTAATGAAATCTAAGATGAGATCTCCTAGTTTCCATGCAGCTAGCTGCCAGGCTAAAGACCATGTGCTTGCAGCAAAAAAAGACGCGACAGCGTACTTCTTTATATCCATGCCTGTAAATCCTGCAGCTAAAATTGAAGGAGTTCGGATTATCCCAAACCAACGGCTAATAAAGATAGTAAGCGCACCATATCTAGAGAACCATCCTTCTATCATATTAAGATCATCGCGACTGAGTGGGGACCAAAAGCGCCTTTTCTTCCTTTTACTTGGTTCAGCAGCCTCAATTGCAAAGGAACTACTTTTGATAATACGATGGCTTATTACCCCTAAAGAATAACCTATAAGGTTACCCATTATATTTCCTGTAATAGCTGCTACTATAGCTAGCAAAAAGTTCAGTTGTCCCTTTTCTATCAAATATCCTGATTCTAAAAATACCAACCAGATAGGCACACCTGGCATTCCGGTACCTTCTATTGCAAGGATAAAAAATATGAAAAGATAACCATATTGATGAAGAAAAGATACAAGATCTTTCAAAAAAGTGAGCCCCCTATGTAATAACTAGTAAACTATTGGCTCCTATGTGCTTTCCGTCTAAAGAAGAGCCATATTATAAGTAAAACGCCTCCAATAAATGTTATCCATCCAGAATATTGTCTCAGATATTCAACAGCATTATCCCCCATCGTAATGATGGCAAAAACCTCAAAGAAGAATCTTAATCCTCTTCCAACGAGAGAACCTAATATAACTGGCCTTAGCCTGACCCCAAAGACTCCAGATGCTATGGTAAAAACCTTAAAAGGGATTGGGGTCAATCCGGCAAAAGCTACAGCCCAACCGCCATAAGAATGGAACCATCTTTTAACTGTCTCAATCTGCTTGCTAGAACCAAATCGTTCGAGTACAGGACGTCCAACTTTTAGCCCTATCCATCGCCCAAAGAGAGCTCCTAAAGTAGAGAATAATGTACATAAAAGAGCATACCATAACCCCTCTACCGGGTTAATAAGAGTCAACGGTATGAGAATAAGGTCTGGTGGTACCGGAAAAAAGGAAGCCTCCATAAAAGCAACTATTATTAATCCCCACATGCCGTGGTCAGCAAAGCTATCCACCATAAAATCAATCAACTTTCCTAAGCTCCTTGTTTAGTAAATCTTATGATTTGCTTTTTCTTTCTTAGTATACCACTGTCATACATCTGACGCAAGGTAATTTATTATTTTGCCCAAAGCATATTTTAGCTCGAATCAATCCTTCTTCTTATATATATTAACTTAGATAAGTCTTCATGAGTTTTTTAGTCTCTTCTATTATACCTTCTCGAAGTTCAAGAGGTTCTAAAACTTCCACTTCTCCTCCCCAGCTTCGAATCCAAGGAGTGACCTCAAGGATTGAACCGATCTTAACAGTCATAATAGTTCCGCCATCTGAACACTCCTCAATAACTTGGCTTGGGTGCCAGTGTGACTCGCAGACTCGCCTTGAGACTTGAGGTGAAAACTTAAGTCTAACTATGACTTCGTCACCCCATACTACATCCCACGAGCTTTTAAGAGATTCGTAAAGATTAAAATTAGGATCAATTTTATAAGTCTTATCAAGGAGCTCTGCTTGGATTACCCTTCCAATTTTAAATGTCCTTATCCCTCTTCTAAGGTGATCGTAGGCAATAACATAACATGAATAACCAACGGATGATGGCTCTATAAAATAGGGATCTATTACACGGGAAGTTAACTTATTACTAGAAGAACGATATTGAATGCGGAGACATCGTTTATCTGCCCAAGCCCGGGTTATCTTCTCTAAGTTCTCTATATACATAGGATTCTGTGGTCTCTCGCTTACCACATCAGCTGCCTTAGAGATATGTTCTTTTATAGTATCATCTGGCGATGCTTCTGATAACTTCTTTAACGCTGAAATAACGTAAGGGTTATGCTCATCGCTATGTTTTGAAAGGAGTCTAGCAGCTAGAAAGAGTGCTATAGCTTCATTGGTATTTAACCTTACCATAGTAAGGTATCTATCTCTATCTAAATAATATAATCCATCCTGATTCCAAATAGGCACACCCATGCAACTCAACGATTCAATATCTCTATATATAGTACGAATACTTACACCAAGCCTCGTGGCCAATTCTGATACACTAATCCCACCTACAATTCGGTAAAGAATGAGTTCTAGTTCTTTCAATCTTTCCGCTCGATTTTCAGTCCTATTAAGCTCCGCTCCAAGTGATGATTCTAGTAGCACTTTATTCCCTCCTGCATACCGTATTCTCTGGAACACAACCTTCAATGTTGAAAATCTTTTACGATATATCTATTATATACCAAAAGGTTGTAAATAGGAATACATATAAGGAAGGAGTTTTTTAAAGATTTCTGCGCTTAAATGTAAGTACTCTATTTTCGGACTATGGTTCTGCTTTAGAACTCATATTTCGACCTTTGAAAAATGAATATTTAAATTAACACTATCCAGCGGGAGTTTTGCAGCCAAATTTGCAACCTATAAATAAAACGCTTTATGGGACAGTACTTACAAGGCTTATTTTTTTGTTTTCTATACATTTATATGTAGCATAAT
>DIRN01000018.1 GCA_002426645.1 Firmicutes bacterium UBA5435
CGTATTTTAGGAAAAGTTAAGGATTAATCCAGACGGTACGAGGAAATGGTCTACAGATGTCGGAATGTTAGATCCTGGAGAAGAAGACATATTTGCAGAACTATTTGGGAAAGCAACAAGACGTACAACTCATATGGCTGGTCTTATTGCTAAAGACGGCACCTTGTACATACTAGTCCATGAAAGACTATATGCAATTGATAGTAAAACAGGTAATGTTAAATGGAAGTTCCAGATGTTCACTGGAGATAGAAATGTACCTGGGTCTCCAGGAATAGCAGATGATGGCACAATATATGTATATGGTAACATAGGGCGCGGTCTTGGCAATTACGGACTCTTTGCAGTAAACCCTGATGGTACAGAGAAGTGGCGATATAATACTAATAGCTGGCTACATGGTTCACCAGCTATAGGACCAGATGGTATGATTTATGTTTCTGGCGAAGATCGAAGAGTCTTTGCAGTAAATCCTGATGGTACAGAGAAGTGGGATACAAGGAAACAAGGTTTAAACCTAACAGGGCAGATTTGGACAGGTAATTTGCTAGATGATGCTGGAAACTCTTATGTAGGTGTTAAGCCTAACCAATTAGCGTCATTTGACTCAGAAGGTAATGAGAGATGGGTCGCTCTAGTTATAGGTGCTACAGATATGCTTGGACAGCCAGCTATTAGTCATGATAATAGTATTTTATATATCGGTTCAGTTGGAGAAGGCTCAATGTTCCATGCAATAGACACTAAGACTGGCAGAACTAAATGGCGAGCTGCTGTCCCTGGTGTTTATTCGAGCCCAATAGTTGATAAAAAAGGCACTATATATATTGGTAGCACAGATGGAAAGGTCTACGCCATTAATCCTGATGGAAAAGTAAAGTGGACTGTAGATGTTGGTGGTGGAGGTATGAATAAATCTTCCCTCGCCATGGGAGAGAACGGTGTATTATACGGAGTGAATGAATCAGGCACATTCTTTGCCATAGGAGAAGCGAAGAAATAAGCTCTTCAACTAATAGGGGTGAGGTTCAATAACCTCACCCCGCTATATGTGAGGAGGCGCAGTCAAAAGGTGAAAAAGAATAGGACGATTTATACAGATGATATGCTATCTAGACTTAGTCAAAATATAAAAGAACATGAATGGGCAAAGGAAAGAAGGAACAGCCTTCTTCAAAGAGCTCAAGAAATTTGTTCTCTGGATGATGATTTTATTTGGCGTCTCATTCCAGGACCAAATATACCCCGTACTGGACAGGTAAATGAAGTAGTGGGATGTCCTAATTGCGGAACAAAGATAGATAAATATGGACGTCATCCTTGGTTAGTAGATATATTAAAGAAACCTTGGAAGGTAAAATGCCCTTCATGTGGTGAGATCTTTCCTAAGAACGACTTTGAAGCTTTTTATAAAAGTGGACTTAATGAATCAGGAATTTTCGTTCTTGAAGAAGCAGATAGAACTTTACTTTTTAATACAGAATGTGAGGATACTAAGGACCTATGGGTTGATGATACTACTGGTTACTGGGATAAAGAAGGTAATCAATTGAGATTTATCGGTTGTTATGGGTTTAAACTTTGGGAATGGATCCTTGATTCCTTAGTAACTCTTAGGGATGCATTTCTTTATAGCAATAATCCTATTTATGCTCGTAAAGGACTCATATTCTTAGATAGAATAGCAGATGTATACCCAGATATAGATTATCCTTATTGGTTTAAAAAAGGGTTCCCTTGTTCCTGTGGAAGATCTGGATATGGGAGACTCTATGGCTGCATATGGGAGCCTTTTATAGCTGTGAAACTCTGTACCGCGTGGGATGCATTTCGACCATGTATAGATGATGATGCAGTTCTTGACTTTCTAAGAGACAGAAGAAGACAATATAAGCTTAAAGGCAACAAAGGGACTCCAGAAGACTTAATAGAGAATATAGAGAATAATATTCTAAGACACATAATTGCAGATGTGCTACGAAGGAATATACGAGGTAATTCTGGTATGCATCAATATGCCATGACAATAGCAGCAATATCCCTTGACCATCCTCAGGAGACCCTAGAAGCAATCGAATGGCTTTTTCGTCCAGAAGTTATAGGAGGGGATGATGGCAACACTTCATTAGGAGGTGGACTCCCCAATATTCTTCTTGGAAAGATGGATAGAGATGGTATGGGAGATGAAGGGTCAACTGGCTATAATTTATTATGGGTTAATATGTTAGAAGAGATCTACAGGGTCCTCTCACGTTATGGACACGAAAAGCTATCTTATTGGTGGATGGGTTTCAAAAAGTTGAATACAAGTAGGCGCACTCAATTCGACATGATCTGCATTGATAGATTTATACCTAATATAGGGGATACGGGAACTACTGGAGCCCCAGTGATGAAAGAGATAAAATTGTCTAATAATAAGAAACTTTCAGGTTGGAGCACTCCAGAGCAATATGTTCGTTTCTTTTATCTTTATAAAGATCCAGAGCTTTTGCGCATGGCACATTATCTCAATGGGAGCTCTTATAATGGTTTAGCTGGTAAAGACGAAGTTAGAAGTGAAAATAGTACTAGCACTTTGGCTAGAGGTGTCTATACAGACGAGATCTTTGAGACAGACTCTGAGGGTATCATCAAAAGCCTAGAGAGAATCATCCGTGAACAAGGAGTATTAGTACCTGAGAGCAAATGTCATAATGGATATGGTATTGCGATTCTTCGAAGGGGTATAGGAGATTTTAAACGCGCATTATGGATTTATTTTGGTAGATCTTATGGACATGGACATAGAGATAATCTTAATATAGGTCTTTATGCTTTTGGACTAGATCTATTGCCGGATCTTGGATATCCAGAGAGCGCAAGCTCATGGCCAAAACGTATTGGATGGACTAGCCATACTATAAGCCATAATACTGTTCTTTTAGATAAAACAAGGCAAAGACCTGGTCATACAGGACATATGACTCTCTTTAAGGTTTCACCAGACGTTCAGGTCATAGAAGCTAAGAGTGATGTAGCATATCCAAATGCGACTCTATATAAACGTACCGTCTGCATGATAGATATCTCAGACGAAGCCTTCTACATAGTTGACTTCTTCCGTGCTGCAGGTGCAAAGGATTATCACTACAGCTTTCATGGTGCAGAAGGAGAGGTAAAGGTCCAGGGCGCAAAGTTGATTCCTCAGGAAAAGGGTACATATGCAGGTCCACATATAAATTATGGTGAGCCATATGATGGTGATACAACATCTAGTACCTATAGTGGCAGTGGTTTTCAATATCTCAGTGATGTTGAAAGGGACACTAACCCTGAAGAGATAGTAGCTGTAGATTGGGAGATAAAGGATACATGGGGACTCTTAGAAGAACCACGAGACATTCACCTTAGACTCACGTTGATACAGCCAAATGGTGAGTTGGCTCTGGCGAATGGAATCCCTCCTCAACGCTCTTTATCTGTACCAGATTCTTTGAAATATGTATTATTATATAGAGAAGCCCCTAAGGATCTGGGTACGAGTTTCGTGTCTGTAATTGAACCATATGAAACTAAAAGAAAAATTATGTATATATCAAAGGCGGATTTACAATTTACTCCATTAGATGGCTCTAAGCTGACATTTATAGATGGAGTTAAGATAGAAATGGAAGACGGCACCACAGATTATATCATTAGCTCTACTCTACCAGATGCTCATGTAGAACTAAAGGATGGAATAAGATTCTCAGGCATATTCGGATTCTGTAGGATAAAAAATGGCAAGATGACAAAAGGGTATCTCATAGGTGGTACCTATATAGAATACGGAGATAGATCTATAACTATGGAAGAGCCTAAGATAACAGGAAAGATACTAAACTTTGATCAGGACTATTCAGACCATAATCGATTATACGTAGGTGCAAAACTTGAAAGATCAGTTATAGGCGAATGGATAAGGATATTTAATGATGGTGAAAGAGACGCGTGCTATAAAATTAAAGATATAACTTTAAATGAAGAAGGTACATCAGTGGATGTGGGTGATGTGACCTTTATAAGGGGTTTTAAAGATCCAAAGAATTATAACGATGGTTTGGTATACAATTTCCAAATAGGAGACAGCTTTGAAATTGTTCTTTCTAAATATTATGATTGGACAGATAGCGTTGTGAAAGGGGAAGATAAGAATGAGCAATGATACACTGAAATTTCTTTGTCCTACGGGACATCTTTCAACGATTCCAATAAAGAAGGGGAGCTTCTATTTAGGAGTAAAGGAAAAACCTGATTTTATACTAGCTGATTCCGGTAGCGATGATATAGGACCAGTTCCACTTGGAACAGATACCTCACCTAATCCCCTTGAATGGCAAAAACATGACTTAGAGCTAATGCTAGTTGAATCAAGGAAATTAGGAGTACCTATGATAATAGGTTCTGCAGGCGATACTGGTTCTAATAGTAGAGTAGATATGTTTGTAAATATAATTAAAGAATTAGCAGAGAAGCATAATATACCGAAGTTTAAAGTAGGATATTTCTATTCCCAAGTGGATAAAGAATATCTGATAAATAAATTAAACAAGGGTCAAATCATTGAAGGACTTGATGGCCGCCCTAATTTGACTATAGAAGATATTAATAAGACAGATCATATACTGGCTGTAGCAGGGGTGCACCCTTATATTAAGGCCTTAGAAATGGGCGCAGATGTAATAATAGGTGGTCGTGGTAGCGATTGTGCCATCTTTGCAGCTCCTGCAATAAAAGCTGGTTTTTCTGAGGATTTATCTTATTATCTGGGAAAAGTTATGGAATGTGCATCTTTCTGTGCTGAACCATATATGGGTAAGGAGTCAATATTAGGGACAATATCTAAAGACGATGTAAAGGTAAAAGCTTTGCATCCCGATGCTGCTTGTACCATATCGTCAGTAGCTGGTCATGCCATGTACGAACGTTCAAACCCAAATTATGAGCATGTAGCTGGTGGAATGTTAGATATGAGTAATTGTAAGTATGAGCAGTATGATGCAAAGACGTGTAGAATAACTGGTCCAAAATTCATTCCTACTGAGCAATACAAAGTAAAGCTTGAGGGTTCTGGAAAGATCGGTGAAAGATATATAGGTATCGCTGGTGTAAGGGATCCGTATACAATTGAACATATTGATGATGTAATCCAATGGGCTAGAGATGAAACTAAAGAGCGTTTTGGTAATATTGACTATCATCTGTATTACCACGTATATGGCAAAAATGGAGTAATGGGTGATTTGGAACCTATCAAGGAGATAAGATCCCATGAACTTTGTATAGTAGTGGAAGGGATCGCTTCTACTAAAGAAATAGCTCAAGAGGTTGCCATGATGGGGTTAAAACAATTGTTTTATGCAAGGCTCCCAGAAGTAAAAGGAACTGCAGGCTCCGTAGCATTACCGTTCGATGAAGTGTTGCCTGCTCCACCAGCTTATAGGTGGACAATGAATCACATTGTACCAGTAGATGATCCAATGGAATTATTTACAGTCATGATGACTGTAGCAGGTAAATAGATTGGTGGAGGGATATATTATGGGAACAAAGAAATTACATGAACTGGCAAAGACAATACGAAGCAAGAATGCCGGGGTAGATAAGATCACCTTCGATATAATCTTTAAAAAGAAGGAGAACTATTACTTAGTAAAGAAGAGTAAGGTTCTTACAAAAGAAAGCATAGCAAAACTTTATAATATTCCAATGGAGCGAATAGCTGATTTTGTAGAATTTGAACCAGCTTTGGCCATAAAGTTTACTATTTATAGGTCTAAACCAAGTGGCAGTGAAGGGGAGGGCGACATATATGGTTGTCAACAATATGCTCCGCTTCTAGATCTAGAAATACCACAGGCAAACGTATAGTTTTGATGCTACACTTCAGCTAGTGGTTATATAAACGCTAGCTGAAGTGTAGAGTTGTAGCGGGAGGTCACATTCATGTCAACTCAATTGAGTATAATCATTCTTTATTTAGCCGTAACTATAGTTATAGGAATCCTAGCTAGAAAGCGTTCTTCCTCTTCTAAATCTTTCCACGGAGCAGGCTTAGGAGTAATCATGTGTGTAGCTATAAGCACGGGTGAGTGGTTAGGTGGGACATCTACAACTGGTATAGCAGAATACGGTTATAACTATGGGGTATCTGGAGCCTGGTTCACTATAGCTAATGGTATAGGCATTATTGTATTCGCATTATTCTTTGCTAGGTTATATAGGAGTTTAGAAACACTGACTGTACCAGGGATCATCGAAAGATATATAAACGTCAATGCTCGTATTATATCTAGTATATTATTGACTTTTATAATGATAGTTGTAGGTACAGCTCAGATTATTGCTGCTGGATCGCTAGGCGTAACTGTCCTTGGGATGAATTATATTACATCAGTTTTACTATTTGGTCTAGGCTTTATAGTATATACATTAGCTGGTGGCATGGTAGCTATCGGATATACCAGCATACTACATTTAATTACTATGTATGGAGGAGTCATTTTAACCCTATTGTTAGTGAATAACGATATCGGTGGTATAGGAGTAATGAAAAAAGTTTTGCCAGCTACCCCTTTTTTCCATTGGATAGGCATCGGTAAAACACAGGTTTCATCGTGGATAATAGCGTCAGTATTAGGAGCATGCACTGCTCAAGCGAGTATACAACCTATCTTAGCTGCAAAAGATGTTAATGTTGCACAAAAGTCGTCATTAATAACAGCTTTTTTTGTAGCGCCATTTGGAGTATTAACCGCATTATTAGGAATTGCAGCTAGGATTAAATTTCCGAATTTACCCGATGCTAAGTTGGCACTGCCAACATTGATGATGAACTTAAATCCTTTAGCCGGGGGTATCATATTAGCATCTGTGCTAGCTGCCATACTCTCTACTATATCCCCTGTTATTCTTGGAGCCGGCACTATGATAACAAAAGATATATATCAGAGGATATTAAGGCCTAAAGCTACAGAAAGGCAATTACTCATTGTCTCCAAGGTCATTACTGGTTTAGCAGGCGTTATATGTATAGGTTTGGCTATCTTATTTTATAAAAGTACTATGATATTAGATCTTATGTATTTTGCATATACGCTCAGAGGAGCATTATTTATAATACTATTTTTGGGGATATACTGGAGAAGAACATCACCCATAGGTGCAATAGGAGCAATGATAGCAACATCATTAGTAGGTTTCTTCTGGGTTTCTTACAAGGCCGAATTTGGTTATTTTCCTATACACGCGAACTTTACTCAAACCTATGCTGCAATAATTACAGCATTATTTTGTACAATAGTATTGAGTTTGATATGCCCAGACAAAGTAGGGAACCCAAATAGTATTGCAGGTGGAAAGGAGAACTAATTACCATGTTAAGAGAATTCACGGCTAAGTTATCTTATATTATTGTCTTTTACGTATGTATCGCAATATTAGTATTCCTATTTACGCCAGTTGCTTCTGCTAAATCTAAAGCAACGTGGTATACTGATGAAATGGTCTCTAATGCCCGTATGAATGTACAGATCTATCCTTGGGCTAGAAAAATAAGGGATGATGCCGTACGCAGAGCAAATCTATGGATACAATTCTCTGATGAGGAGCTATGGAGTTTAGTACCACCTGCGACTCTACCAAGGCCTTCTGGTGTTAAATGGGGTGGTGCATGTCCTCACTGTGGTAATGACTTAACTAGGTGGGGGTTTCGATACAGCTATAATATAATAAATCAGCCTTGGAAGGTTATGTGCCCCAATTGTAGTAGAATATTCCCGGATAACGATTTTGAAGCCTACTATAAATCAGGTATAGGTACTGATGGTCAATTCAATCGTGATCTTGCAGATCAAAGCCTTTTATATAATATAGAACACTCTGATCCAAAGGATCCACTTTACAAAAAATTTGTCGATGATGGAACTGGATGGGTGGATGAAAAAGGAGATCGTTATAATTTCATAGGTTACTATATATGGGGAATATGGACAGAAATATTCAATGGCCTTGAAGCATTGGGAGATGCATATATGTATACTGGCGAGAAGATATATGCTCATAAGGCTGCAATTCTATTAGATAGAATTGCGGATCTATATCCACAGATGGATATTAAAGAGACTGTAACTTTAGGCGCAGCGAATGATGGATTTAGCGGAAGAGGAAAACTCTTTGGTAGAATAGCAGAGACCTTTAATATAAGATACTTCGCAAAAGCCTATGATATTATATATAGTGCAGTTGCTGATGATCCGGAATTACATAGTTTCTTAAGTAAGAAAGGAGAGGAATTCAAACTCCCGACGAAAAAAGGAAGCGCTGAACTCTTTTATAATAATATTGAAGAGAGAATTCTAAAAGAAGGAGCAGAGGCAATAATACGTGGAGATATAGCTGGTAATCTAGGAATGCATCAGTATTCTATGGGTGCCGTTGCAGTTGTATATGATAAGGAACCTTATACAAGCCAGTGGTTAGATTGGATATTCAAGTCTACTGGTGGTAACACAGATCAAGTGATTATAAGCCGAGTTGATAGAGACGGTTATGGAGAAGAATCTGGGATCGGTTATGCTAGAGGTTGGTTGAGAGATTTTATGGGCTTAGCTGATTTAATTCAAAATTATAGACCCGGAAGCCAATACGATCTCTATACTCGTTACGGATCAAAATTTGAAAGGTGGTATCATACAGAATTTGATCTGTTAAACGGAAGGCTGGGAACCCCATCAATAGGTGATCATGGTTATTGCGGAAGTCCTGGCAATCACGTCAATATATCCCAAATGGTTAAAGCATTTGAACTCTTCGGGAATCCAAGGTTTGCTCAGATAGTATATTGGGGTACTCAAGGAGATCTTAGTGCCATACATTTTGATATATTTCATCCGGAACCAGAAGCGATTCAAGAAGAGATACTAGGGGTTGTTGAAGAATATGGTCCTTATGAACTTGGTACCGTAAATCTTGGAGGGTATGGCTACACATCATTACGCTCCGGAGATTATTATCAGGATAATTTAAAGACGCTTTGGATTTATTATGGAAGAAGTAATGTCTCACATGGTAATTATGATCGACTTAATTTGGGCCTTACAGCCTTTAATATAGAACTCATGCCAGATCTAGGATATCCTGAGCGCACAGGCACATGGCCTAAAGCATTAGCATGGACTAAAAATACTATAAGCCATAATACAGTAGTAGTTGATGAACTCCCACAGTACGGGAATTATGGAGGCAAGTCAGTCTATCTCACAGATTTACCTGGATTAAAGGTTACAGAGGTAGATGGGAATAAAGTATACTCAGTAGACACTTATATTAGAACCTCTAGCCTGATAGATATATCAGATAAAGATTTTTATGTAGTTGATATCTTCCGAGTTACTGGTGGGAATGATCACATATATTCATTTCATGGACCAGAGGGACCAGTTAAAGTGGAGGGGCTAAAACTAACTGAACAGTTCAAAGGGACCTATTATAGTGAAAATGTAGAATTTGGAGCAAATATACACGGTGACTATGGTGCGAGACGTGCAGGTCAGGGTTTCCAATACTTGCATTCAGTGAAAAAAGGCGAGATGACTGAGGATAGTTTTTCAGTTGAATATAAGGTGGTGGATACATGGGGGATAAATGTGCCCCCAAGGAATATTAAGCTTAGATTAACTGGCTTAGGGGATTATGATAGAGTAGATCTTGCACGAGGAGAACCTCCTCATACTAATAAAAATCCAGAGTACCTTCAATATGTTTTAATAAAAAATTCTCAAAGCGCAGAGACGAAGCAAAAAGGATTACTACCGGCATTTAAACGACTCATAGCCTCTATCTTTAACAGGGACGCTAAACAAGCAAAGGGACCTCTAGAAACGAGATTCCTCACAGTTATAGAGGCCTATGAGCGCGATCGAGTAGTAACGAATATAGAAAAAATTAAAGTAACTAAGGATAGTCCTATAGCTAAGCCAGTAGCAGTAAAAGTAGAAGTTCCTGGGAGAACAGATTATATTATAAGTTCATTAGACCCAACAATAGAGGTAAAACTGGAAGGTGGTATAGTCTTTAAAGGACGCTACGGGGTTATCTCCTTTGAAGAAAACAAGTTTTTAGGTGCCAAACTTGTAAGCACATCTTATTTGAAAATAGGAGATGTAGTGTACACGAACGCTCAGCCAGAATATAAAGGGACTATAGTAGATTTCGATAAAGGTATGATCACAGAAAGTAAGCTTTATGTAGATGTACCCCTTCCAACAGACGGAAGTTTAGTAGGTCTTCAAATCCATATAAAAAGCGAAGGTGGCAGAGATGCTACCTATCCAATAGAATCTGTAGAAAGAGTAGGTGATAGGACTGAAATTTCTGTGGGTAAGTATACATTTGTTATAGGATATACAGAGGTACCTGTTAAAACTTCTCTTTATAACTTTAAAGAAGGGGACCAGTTCTATATTCCCCTGTCCCAAGAGGTAATGCCTGAGGACATATAGTTACTTTAAAAACTTATTGAAAGGATTGATGAGATGTGTTTATCGATATACACGTACACACAAGGATGATACCAGCTATGATACGTAAAGGGAAACAAGCATATCCTACACCAGAACAGTTGCTGGAGCGATATGATGAACTTGGAATCGAAAGAGCTGTAGTAATGACAGGTGTTAATCCAGAATGTGTACTTCAGCCGCAATCTAATGAAGAATCTATTGAAATATATAAACGATGGCCTGAACGGTTTATTCCATTTTGCAATGTGGATCCCCGGGCAATTAATAATTCGTTTAATGCTCCTCTGGGTGAACTCATTGGTTATTATAAAGAGCAGGGATGTAAAGGGGTGGGGGAGGTTACAATTAATTTGCCGTTTAACCACCCTATGGTTGAAAACCTCTTTAAATATTGCCAGGAGCTCCAAATGCCATTAACATTTCATGTGGCTACAACAATTGGTGGTACCTACGGACTATATGATAAACCAGGTCTACCTCTACTAGAAGGCGCCCTTAGGAAGTTTCCAGGTTTGATCTTCTTGGCGCATTCTCAACCTTTCTGGGCGGAGATAGGCTCGTTAGATACCATAGGAAGCCGTGATGGGTACCCAAGTGGCCCAGTGAAAGAGGAGGGAGCAGTACCTAAGCTCATGCGCAAGTATCCTAATCTTCATGGCGATCTATCTGCTGGCAGTGGATATAATGCAATCAATCGTGATCTTGAGTTTGGCTGTAGATTTCTAGAAGAGTTCCAAGACAGACTCTATTTTGGAACTGACATCTGTGCCCCAGATACAAATACACCCTTAGTAGGCTTACTAAAGAATCTGGTGGCAACAGATAAGATCTCTAAAGAATGCTTTAAAAAGATCTCTCGCGGTAATGCAAAGAAACTTTTTGGAATCAAATAGATAAAGTAGGACCGAGGTCTTTTTGAGGGATATCGCCAAAACGATCTCGGTTCTAAAATTTATGAAATTTTAGAAGGATTTCGTTAATTAATGGCGAATATATAATTCACAGGTGTGAATCATGTCAGATTTATTGGAGGAAGCTATGGTTACTCAAGATGATGTCGCAAAACATGCTGGTGTAGAACGAAGTACCGTCTCTTTGGTTATAAATGGTAGCCCAAAGATAAGTGATAAAACTAAAAAAAAGGTCATGAAGGCTATAGAGGAGTTAGGCTACTATCCTAATTCTATGGCACGGGCCTTAAAGACAGCCAGGACAGAGACTGTCGCTATATTAATAAATGATGCTACCTCTACACTATATTCAAGCGTTATAAGAACAGCGCATCAGTTTTTTATGCCTTGTAATTATAATATAATTCTATGTCATACCTATAATAGTCGTAATGTTGAGATAAACCAATTAAATACGCTTATAGAGAAGAGAGTAGATGGTATAATAGTGGTTAGCAATTCATCGTATAATAATAACTCTCACTTTGACCGCGTAGTTAAAAAAGATATACCTTTAGTGCTCATAAATAATTATGGTTCAGATTGTATCGAAGGTGTCCAACTCAATAAGATATATATAGATTATAAAGAAGGTATGCGAAATGCAATAAGAGCATTAGTTGAGTTAGGGCACAGAAGTATCCTTGGTATAGGTTTATCTGGGAAAGGACCTAAAATAGCACATGTGCTTAGAGGTGAAGGCTACCAAATGGCAATGGAAGAGTACGGTTTTAGAGGTAGAGTTATTGACCTAGAAGAACCATCTTATGAACTTGCCCTTAGAAGTGTTGAGACTATAAAAGAGGAGCTTGGAAATGAATACACAGCAGCAGTTTGCGTAAATGATCTGGTAGGAGCGGCTGTTATAGATATTGCTAAGGAGTGTAACTTAAAGATAGGCTCTGACTTTTCCGTTATTGGTTTTGATGATCTTGAATTTTGTCAATTCACCTCTCCGCCTTTGACAAGCGTACGCCATCCACTAGTAGAAGCTACACGTATAGCAGCAGAATGGATTCTTAAGACTTTAAATGGTCAGAGCGAATCAAAGCCTCTTAATGTGATGTTGCCATGTGATATAATAGTTCGCCAGAGTATTGGATGTGTTCGCAGTAGAGAAAAAATTAAGTAAGGAACGATATCAATGAGAATAAAGAGATCAAGTTTAATACCATATTCCATTCAAATCGCAGACTCCATCAAGGAGGAGATAATCAGGAAACGCCTTCCTAAAGATTACTGTCTTCCAAGTGTGAAGCAGTTAGCAAAGGAGTTTTCTGTAAGCATTGAAACTGTACGAACAGCTTTAAGGGAATTGACTAATCAAGGCGTAGTCTCTGTCCAACATGGAAAAGGTACTTTCGTTATGAAGGACTATTTAACCTTAATGAAAGAAGAAGAAGTCCCTGAGATAGTTAGAGAGAATATAGGTGTGATTATGCGCCCTTTTCCAAAGGAAAAGGAGGACTTCCATATACAGCAATGGGAGAGATACATTAGGTCTTGGTGGGGCGGGTATATCTTTGCGGGGATCCAATGCCAAGCTGGTGCCATTGGTCGTTTCTTAACAGTGATCCCACGGAATACTTCGAAGGTGGAAGAATTTATAAGCTTAATAGAGTATTCAAAGAATCAAGTAAGTGGGTTTATAATCTTTCCATTTATGGGCTCACAAGATGATAGACGATATCTTCTAGATTTTCTCTATACCCTAAAGATACCATGGGTGACATTGAATAAAATAGTATTGGAACAGGAGCATAATTTTATAACAGTTAATTATAATGAAAGTGGCAGATTGGCAGCTGAATATCTAGTTGAGAAAGGCCATCGTTCATTTCTTCTTATAGGAGATCATAAAGATACTGCTGTACCAGTTATAGAACGTTTCAATGGTTTCATCTCCACATTAGAAGAAAAGGGATTGAATAAAGAGGATTTTGAAATACGGTATATAGATGAGCCCCATAACGAGTGGTATAGTACTGATACCTTTCAATATGGTTCTGATGTTACTAAAAGGTTTTTAGACGAATGCGGGAAACCTGATGCTATCTTTGCATCTGCTGATCATCTTGCTATTGGTGCTATAAAAGCTGTTATGAAAGAGGAACTTAGAGTACCTGAGGATATCTCAGTTATGGGGTCAACAGGACTTGAGATCGGGGAGCACATAGATCCCAGTTTATCGACGGTTGCTTCGCCCATTTATTTACAGGGTATTAAGAGCGTAGATTATATAATAGATTCTATTAAAACTCAGAATCTAAAGAAGGAGGGGATAGTTCTTCAGCCAAGGTTATTAATACGTGATTCTACTAGATGAACTATATAGCGGGGAAACTATATAGAATGGGTAAAACAAGCCAGTGAGTTTTAATTATATCAATTTAAAATTCGTATACAATGCTACTTTACTAGAAGAGTAGAATTTATTGAAGGGAGGTTAGGTGATGAATAAAGCTTTATATCTATCTCTTCTTCTCAGTCTTTTAATGGTTTTATCATATGCCTTTTTAGTGAGTGCTGAAAATAAAGGGATGATTCATTTTACTTTTGATGAAGGAGAAGGGGGGATATGTAAAGATGTCTTCGGAGGATACACTAGCATACTTAAATCAGAAAAAGGTCAGTTGCCTTTATGGAGCAATGGCATTTATGGAAAAGCACTTGCCTTTGAACCTGCTTCACAAAATTATCTAGTTATGTCTGAAGATATTAATCGCTTCTTTGTAGGCTCACAGGGACTTACAGTAATGGCGTGGATAAAGCCTACGAAAGCCATTCCTCACGGAGAAGTAGTTAATTGTAAGACAGATACAGGTAATACAGGATTTAGACTCTATATTGATAACAGGGATTTAACTTTAGAAATAGGAGACGGTAAAAGATCGTATCTGGTTAAGACCAGTGGAATGATTTTCATGTCTGATTTTACTGATACATGGCTTCATATAGCAGGTACCTTTAATGGAAGAGTTCTACGTCTCTTTATAAACGGGGAATTGATCGGTGAGAATGGATTATCTCATGATGCACACTTAGAATCTGGTTACGGTTTACTTACTATAGGAAATTACTGTGGTACAAAAGGAGCGTATGCCTTTGACGGTTTAATAGATGAAGTCAAAATATTTAATTTTGCCGTCTCTTCTGATGAAATAATAAATTACCTTTAAAGACTTTCTGTGTTTAAAGGTAACGGAGGTATGAAAAAGGTATGAAAGAATATGAAATAGTTCACACGCGTGAAATAGAAGAAAAGGGACAAAAGAAAAAATCATCTGAATGGCTCCTTATCATTGTCTCTTTAATAATAAGTGATTCTAGTGCAAAAGTCGTC
>DIRN01000009.1 GCA_002426645.1 Firmicutes bacterium UBA5435
TCAAAGGTCTTTGGGGAAATGAGCCAAGAGCCTGGTTATGGAAGTCAAATATATGGGGAGTTAATGAGAGGGGCTACTCAAGAGTATTTGATGCAGCGTGAGGTCTATAGAACCTATGGGATGATTCATTTTGGAGATTGGTGGGGTGAACGTAACTATAATTGGGGAAACCTTGAATACGATACGCCTCAGGCGTTCTTCCAAACATATGTACATACTGGAGATGACCTCTTCTTTATTCTAGGAGAACAGGCAGCACTTCATCAGATGGATATTGATGTAATCAGGCAGCATTCTAAGGAGAATAGAGTTGGATTTCAACATGAACACTGTATGGGACATGTGGGAGACTATTGGGCGTCGAAACCTCTAGGTGATGGAGTCCATATATCTACAGAGATCAGTAATATAGGACATGTATTTAATTATGGATTAGTAAGTTACTATCACTTGACTGGTGATAGTATGGCTCTAGAGACAGCGATACAGATTGCAGATTACTATGCTAATCAAGGGGATGGTACGTATACTGGACTGAATCGCTTTAATAATTACGACTTTAAGTCTGCCCCACGCTTTGCCTCTTGGCCAGCACTCCTCTTTTTATCAGTATATGAGAGTACTGGAGATCCGTATTATCTAAACGCAAGCCGTATAATTATGGATCGTGTTATGGAGAAGCAGCTTTGGAGTGGAGGGTGGCTCGAGGATACTTTCACCGATGGATATTGTTACTGTAAGGATAAAAAGTGTAAAGGTAGTGCTACATTCATGACAGGTCTATTAATGCATGCTATGGTAGAATATCGCAGAATCGCTGAAGATGATATGGTAGCACCTGGAATAGTGGGTTCAGCATTATATCTTATGGAGAATACCTATGAAGGAAATGGTCTTTTCCGTATCACTACATGTCCTACAGTGAGAACTGGTGTTCCAGATCACATATGTGCGGGATTAGCTGAGGCGTATTATCTCTCTGAGAATGAGGATATTAAGGAAGCACTTTTGCTTGGTGCTCTAAGAACTCCAAGCTTTAATTTGGGTAAGAACTTAAGTGCATATATGCACTTTGTGACTGGGGCTTTAAAACTGTTGGATGAATCTTATAAGTAAAAATTCTTTTGAAAAGAGAGGAGGTGTTATCTGGTTATTTAAATTTATTGGGTATTTGGAATTAAACTTTGACAATTTAAATCAGGAGGGAGACAAATGATTAAAACTATCAGAAGATTTCCCGTTGTTATGCTTTTACTCGTGGCGATAACTATTTTCGTATCTGGTGTGAGTTGTGCTAGTCTTGAGGATGACGTTGTAGGGATTGAGATCTATAAAATATTACAAGAGGGGAAAAACGTATACTTTATGGGATTCGAAGAAAAGGAGCCATGGGAGATATACGGGACTCCTCATACATGGGGAACACCCGTTACTTGGCAAAGTCGTCGTACAAATGAAGATAGCTACCAAGGGAAGTATTCATTTAAGGTACTTAGCCTTATGCCTACAGAAACAGATACAGCCTTTAACATAGCCACATCATACACTCCAGGGTTCACTGAGGAGGATAGAATACAGGGTGAGCTTAAGGCAGGGGCCAATTACTTAATAAGTGCGCAAATTAAAATGATAAGGATAGATAAGGGGACAGATTTGAGCTTTTGGTTGAGAATGAGACATCCGTCAGCTAGCCCATCGGGCGCAGGAGGCGATCGATACCCATTTAGATGGTCTTGGGCACCTGGTGATTTGAAGAAATGGACCAAGGTAGAGGCTAGTCTCATTGGTGCTCCTAAAGATATACTATTCTATTACTTTGATTTTAAGACGGTTGACGATACGGTTAAGTCACATATGGAATTTTTTGTTGATGATATAACAATTCAAGAGGTAGAACTTGGAAAAGTTGATTCCTTTAAAAAGACAGATAGCGTTACTATTAACATAAGTAAGGCTGGCAAATATTTAGTTGCTACTAGAGATGAAAAAGGTAAGCAGTTAAGATCCTATACTCGTCACTTTGAACCAGGAGTATACGAGATCTCTTGGAATGATCTTCTGCACTTTCCAGGTGAGTCTAAGTAAAGCTTTTTAATTTCCAATACAACTAGTATAAGAGTCTGCGTTATCTTTTGGTGCATTAGTTAATGCAGACTCTCTTTAAATAGATAAAATTATCTATAAAGATTTTTGCGCGTAGAGGAATAAATAAAATGATTATTAAAAACATTTAACTGAGAGGTTGGATAAAGATGGAGAAGTTTCATTTAGGACTTATTGGATGCGGTGCAATGGCAAACACTTATTCGCGTCAGTTTCATAATCTGAAATCACGTGCTCAAATGGTTGTAACTGCCGATATAGACGAAGGTAGGGCAAAGAGAGTAGCTGAAAAGTTCGAGGCAAAGAAAGCAGTTACAGATTATAGAGAAATGTTAGATGACGTGGATGGAGTCATTATCGCTTTACCGCATCATCTTCATTATGAAGTGGCTAAAGAGTGTCTTGAGGCTGGGAAACATGTGTTACTAGAAAAACCTATGGCAAATACCGAAAAAGAATGTCTTGATCTTATGGAAATTGCAAAGAAAGCAGATCGAGTTTTAATGCTTGCATATTGTATGCGTTATCATCCTTTGGTTACTAAAATGAAAGAATTATTAGATGAAAAAGTTTATGGAGACGTGTTTCAAGTGTCAGTATGGACAGAACAGCATACGGAATATCCTCCAGAACACTGGGCATCAAAAGCATCTCAGTTAGGTGGCGGTCAATTATTTAGCCATGGTTGCCATTATATTGATATCTTATTATGGTATTTAGGTAGACCCATAAAGGGCACACATGTAGGCACTAACTATGGTACTCCATGGATGGAGAGAGAAGGAACAAGTAATGTGGCTATTGAGTTTGAAGGAGGTAAACTCGGTTATCACTTTGGCACATGGGGTGCCCGAGGCTCTCGCCTGCGCTACTCCTTTCATGCCCATTGCACTGAAGGAATGATCGAAGCTGCTATTAGCCATGGTAAATTAATTGCTCATGCTAATGGTGAGGAAAAACTCTTAATAGAGATAGAACCAGGTAAGCATACTCATAAAGAGGTCGAGCACTTTCTTGATTGTGTTGAAACAGGGCAGACTCCATTTACAAATGTTACTGAAGCCCTTCAAGGCCTGCGTGTTATCTGGCGTTTGTACCAGGCTGAAGAAGAGAATCTGGTTGCAGATCTCAGAGGGCTTGGGCTAGATGAGTTTGATAAAAAACCAATGTTTAAGTGATAATATAAGATTCTTTTGAAGCGATAAAAACGGTTTTAAGGACTCTACTGAATGCGGGCCTGATCTAAGTTTATAGCTAATCAGTCTTGAGTAGGCTCGCATTTGTTCCATTAGATTTTCAAAGAGTTGAACTTTAGCATATTATTTATCTCCTAGAAACAAAGGACTTTTACTCCTATAGGATTATTGAGGGTTTAGATTATTTAAAAATCAGGGATGAAATTCTGTAAATTAGGAGGGAAATAAATGATTAAAATGATCAAGAAATTCTCCATTATTCTACTTTTGCTTGTTGTTACGATTATTTCAGTACCTGGTATGGGCTGTGCAAAGCTTGAAGATGACGTTGTAAGGGTTGAGATCTATAGGGTATTAAAAGAGGGGAAAAACGTGTACTTTATGGGATTCGAGGAAAAGGAACCATGGGAGATATATGGAACGCCTCATTCATGGGGAACACCAGTTGCTTGGCAGAGTCGCCGCGTAGATGAAGATAGTTATGAAGGGAAGCATTCGTTTAAAGTATTTAGCATTATGCCTATACAAACAGGTGTAGGTATTAAACTAGCGACATCATACACTCCAGGATTTACTGCAAAGGATAGAATCCAAGGCGTGTTTAAGGTAGGGGCAGATTACTTAATAAGTGCACAGATCAAAATGATTAGGATAGATGAAGGAACAGATTTTGATTTTTGGCTAAGAGTGAGATATCCTTCAGAGAGACCGCAAGGAGAACCAGGTGATCTATATCCATTTAGATGGTCTTGGGCGCCTGGTGAATTAAAGGAATGGACCAAGGTAGAAGCTAGTCTCATTAATACCCCTAAAGATATAATCTTTTATTACTTTGATTTCATGGCTGCTGATCATGAAGTTAAGTCGAATATGGAGTTTCTAGTTGATAATATAACAGTTCAAGAGGTAGAACTCGAAAAAGTTGATTCCTTTAAAAAGACGGATAGTATTACGATTAATATAAGTAAAGCTGGCAAGTATTTAATTGCTACTAGAGATGAAGAGGGTAAACAATTAAGATCCTATACTCGTCACTTTGAACCAGGAGTATACCATATTTCTTGGAATGATCTCCTCTACTTCCTAAGTGGATCTAAGTAAAATTTCTTAATCTCCTTTGCAACTAGTAGGAGAGTCTAAAGATTTTTATTGGTAAACAGCAAGGGACTTTGATTTGAATGATGATTTATTTAAAGATGTATTGTATAGCTTCTGTGATAGGGTTAGAGGAGGACATGAGGTGTGAAGATACAGATTAAGAATTTAAAGTGGTTCTATTTAATCTTGAGTATATCATTTGTGGTTGTAATGGCAGGGAACGCAGATGCTGATTTTACAGAGGGTTTAGTTCACCGTTGGACCTTTGACGATCAGCACAATCCTCTCGTTGATAATATAGAAAATTTGGATTTAGTTAATTACGGTGGAGTAGTTTTTGATAATGGTATGGCAATCTTTGATGGAAGTCCTTATTCTTTTCTTTTTAGTCAGGACTGGAGCGTTAATTCAAAGCATTTTAGTGGTTCAAATGAATTTACTGTTTGGGTAAAGTTTGAGGTGGATTCGTATCCAACTGAAGTGGTTCGATTAATTCGTAGAAACCTGACTGGACGTACCGACGAAACTACACTTGGGATAAGCTTATACGCATCAAAAGAGGTTTCAGGAAGTGTAATTTTTCAGGATGGAACTTCCGGATCCCTTAGATATATGCCTTTCAGTGACAAAGGGACTAATGTAGCAGCTATAGGCTTCTCTCCATCAATGTTAAGATGTTACGCGAATGGAACAGAGAAAACTATACAACTTAGAAACGCATATCTTAATGACGTAGGTGTATTCACAGTAGGTGGTTTGGTTAATCATAATGGGGATATGGGATTATCTCAGAGTTTCATCGGACGCATAGATGAACTCCGCATTTATGACCGTCTTCTAACCCTAGACGAACTTAATGCCATTGGAGTTAAAGGTTTAAATTATACGTCAGGTTATAAATACTTAGATAATATATTCTCTGATCCTGCAAATGTACAGATATCTATAGATAAATGGCAAATGCAAGGATTTCAGCGACGGGATTCCCAGTGGACAATCTCCCATGCTTATGGTAATGGTACTATACAAGTAGATGCTCCTAAGGGAAGATTTCATGTGGGATTTCGGCTTTATGCTGGTGATGGTAGTCCAGCGCAGCAAATAGCAGTTGAAGTTAACAGACGAGATATAGCTACAGCATCAGTTCATCTGCGGGATAATCGACCCTATCTTTATTTTACTGAAGAGGCTTATGACTTCAACTCTGGAGATAAAGTCACCTTGCGAGTTAGTTGCGAAGATGCGCGTATCGAGGGGATAGTTTTCCTGGCAAATCCACCTGAGAGATATAGAATTGAAGGTGTGGCCAGTCAGTTTCAAGAGGGTGGATGGCCATACCGCGATGATTCTAAGGATGTTATCAGGTTAGCTTGGACCACTAATTGGCCTGCAATAGGAGAGGTAAAGATAGAAGGTGAAGGTACTTCAGTAACCCTGCCTTTTGATTTAAGGAGCCAGAATCATCGATTGGATTGGGATGGTTTTGAACCTGGCGCTACCTACAAGTGGACCATTAAAACCACCACACCTAGCGGTCAGATACTCACTAGTGGTCCCCATGAGTTCATGGCAGCGTCACCTCGTGAGCCTTTTAGCATCTCGGGTATTGAAGAGGTGGCTCTTCCAGTTACTAATGATTCTGATAAAGACGTATGTAATTGGCCTGTTAAGGTGGGGGTCCCTTTCCCACAAGGGGAGTTAGGGAGCACCTCGGATTTTCAGATAATCAGTCTTAATGGAGAAAGTATAGCAAGTCAAGGGACTGTATTATCACGCTGGCCAGATAACTCTATTAAGTGGCTTTTAGCAGAGTTTATGGCAGATGTATCTGCTAAAGAGACTGAGGAATTCGTCCTTAGATATGGGCGGGATGTAACGAATAGGGATGAGAATATAGAACTTATAAAAGAGGTAGATGGGTTGATACAAGTGAATACTGGTCTTCTTAAGCTTGTATTGGATCCAAAAGACCTAAAGTTTCCTGGCCAGATATGGGTTAACC
>DIRN01000092.1:0-855 GCA_002426645.1 Firmicutes bacterium UBA5435
AGGCGAGATGAGCTACACAGTAGGGTTTGGTGTACAAATGGATAGAGGTTTATCAATAGATTACGCGCTTATGTTGCACCCTGTAATGCCTGAGAGCCATAGATTAGGTATGGGGATAAGATTTTAAGCTTATGGGGTAATGGGATTGCCCATTACCCCCATACATGCCCCTAGCATGGGTAGATTTCACGTCTGTACATTCCGAAAATATATAAGTACTATTTACATAGGAACAAAAGATGGAGTCGTACGCGACTACAAACAAAAAGCTCTAGTCGAGAAAGGGATAAAATATCAATTATCTGTGGGTTCTGATTGTAGAAATTATTTTTCAAAATTGAGGAGGAAATGAGGATGCTTAAGCATCTTTTACCAATACAATTAGTGGTGATAGTTTTAATATTTACTACAGGTGGAATACTGGCTTCCGCGGTAGCTGAATCAGGTTCCCCGTCTTTATCCAGCGGGAACGGTAAGCACTATTTTGTTGCTCCTAATGGTAATGATAATAATCCAGGAACTGAAGATGCTCCGTGGGCAAGTTTAGAGAAGGCCAGTAAGGGAGCTAATCCTGGAGATACAATTATTTTCTTACCAGGAGAATATAAAGGATCTCTTATGCCTCAAAACAGCGGTACCTCGGATACGCCGATTACCTTTCGTGCGGCTGAGAGACGGAGTGTAAAACTAGTAGGTGACGGAACTAATGCCTATATCATAAACCTATCTAATGTTTCTCACATTAAAATTGAAGGTTTTCATATCCAGCCAAAATCTGAGTGGAACCGTTGGATGCTGGTGAGTAAAGCCTCATATATTAGTATTATTGACTGCCTAATGGAAGATGCCCGTGGA
>DIRN01000092.1:915-6984 GCA_002426645.1 Firmicutes bacterium UBA5435
ATATTAAAATTGAAGGTTTTCATATCCAGCCAGAATCTGAGTGGAACCGTTGGTTGCTCGTTAGCAAAGCTTCATACATCAGTATTATTGATTGCCTAATGGAAGATGCCCGTGGAGGGATGCCATTCTGGGTGACTGAGAGCCAACAGGTTCAGCTGCGTGATAATGTAATCCGTGCTTATTCAGGAAGTACTCATAATATGGCACGTTTCAGCAATAACAAATATCTTTTGCTAGAAGGCAATGCCATTAGCAGAGCTGGCCATTCTCCCTTGCAATTCTATCCTGTTAGGTCAAACCAATACGTGGTAGTGCGTGGTAATGTGATTCATGGGGGTTGGGGAAGAGCCTTTGAATTCTTCGGTGATAGAGATGTACTTTTTGAAGGGAATATAGTTACAAATTCCTTTAATGGAGGTAGGTCTGGGTCAGCGGGAATTAACTTTTACCTAGATGGTGGTATATTTCGTTTTAACCGTGTCTTTCGGAACTGGGGAGGAGTTTTCTACTCTGGACCTTGGTTAGATGACCTTTATTTACGGAGTGTACGTTTTTATAATAACGTATTTGATCATAATTTTGGACCTGCTATGACCGTTACTACTGACGGGAAGAAGTTATATGACCTCGGTTATGTAAATAACATCTTCTACCGAAATGATCCTCACGGTGGACATCGTCAGATGACATTGAATATTTCCTCTCCTGAACATATTTTCTTTTCTAATAACATAGTAACCTTCATGGCTCAGGAGCAGAAACGTTCTGTCTTGCAACGTATTTTAGATGGTATTGACGATATATTTATGGATTCTGGAGACAAAAAAAGAAATGATTTAAAAATAGAACCAGGCTTTGTAGATTTGGATAATTACGATCATGGATTAAGTCCTGAGAGTCAAGGACGAAATTCAGGCCGACATCTGACAGCTGCTGTAGGGTTAGGGAATAGTAACGTACTTCCAGTTAAAGACGCACTTTACTTCTATGACGGCTTTGGGATTGTAGGTGAAGTTGGGGATTTGATTGCAGTTGGTTCCGGAGATAATACGGCGAGAATTGTATCTATAGACAGAGATAAGAATCAACTAGTTCTAGATCGTGTTGTCACATGGAAGGACGGAGACCCTGTAGGTCTACCATGGGTAGGAGAAGCACCAGATCTTGGGGTGTACGAATATGGGGAGGGTGCACGACCTTCAGTCCAAGTCCAGGTCATGCCATTTTTAAGCCGACCAGGCGAAGAGGTAACCATTAGAGCTATCCTCCATGGGATAGAAGAGCCCGTCTCTGCCGTATGGCATCTAGGTGATGGTACTATAGCTGAAGGACTGGAATTAGTCCACATTTACCATGAGGCTAGTGACTATCCGATTCGGATCAGAGTTACTGATGCCGGGGGATATACCTATATGGGGACTGGATACGCAGTCGCTGAGAAACAACGCAACTCAAAGATAAATAATCCATTTGGAAGAGCACTGCGTGTATCTGTAGCAGGTTCTAGTATTACTTGGGGTAGTGGTTGGCTCGGCGAGGGTTCGTACGTTGGAGGAATCGAAGATTTCTTGCGTAACGTTTTAGCCACTACTATACACGCTATGGAACTTGACGTTAGAGGAGACGCGTCTACAATAAGAAATCCTCTTTTTTACCGTGGGAATGCTAAAAAATTACAAGGAGTCGGGGCAGCGGCTTCTTTTGTTCTGGAAGGGGATGAGCTTTCCATTTCAATTGGTCGAGAGCGTGGCAATGAAGGTGCCGCACAGATAGAGCTTTATGTGGACGGCATGTTATACGATACGTTTACTACCTATAACCCAGAGCTATACGAAGAAGGTAAAGAGGCCATCTTTACTGGCAATGGTCTATCTCGAATCTTTGATCTTGGTGAGGCCTTTACATTTGAACATGTTGTAACAATCGACGGCGTGCCAAAGATCGGTGGAATGAATACCCTACCTTATGGTGGAACACCGCCTGCTGAATGGGACTATATTATTATTAGAAAGTTGGCTATGATAAACGGTAAACCTTCTGTTACTCATCATATTCGATTTGCCAATGCTCCAGACAAAGGAGGAAAAATTTCTGTAATTTATTCTGTGGGTGAGAGTATTACTCATGTTCGAAGTACTGTTGGACAGATAGGCAAGAAGCTGACTGATGCAAATGAATCACCTTATGGAGACGGAAAAGTGAACTATGATCCAGCCAATCCATCATCGCTATCAAGTGGCTTGGGTTTTCGTGAAAGTGACCCAAGGGCAGTGCTTACGTGGAACTTTACTGAATCCAAGTCGCGGCGATTCGAAATTCGAATTAGGGGATTAGATCCACGAGCTAAAGGGGATGTACCAGAGTTAATTTTGAACTTTGCAACCAACCGAATGCATCATATTCAGAACGCTGGGATTGGCGGTTGGACAGCCCAGAGATTATTAACTGATTCTGGACTTAACAATGTAGGCTTTGTACAGAGTTTTTCACCTGATATATTCTTACTTGAGAGCTGCACCAATGACGATCACTCTGAACATATGGATAAGGCGTGGCGTAAACGGACTGGCTTGACTGATGCAGAAGTTCGTAATGTAGAATCAGCAAATTATTTCCATACAGTTACATATATCAGCCCTGATAACTACAGAGTAGAGGATATCCGTATTATTATAAAGGCTATTACTCCAAACAGCGCAGTACTAGATGGTACCGACGCAACATTCAGTATTGAAGTTGGTGATGTGTTGATCATAGGTGATTTTAAAGGTGATAATCGGCGCGTTGCATGCCGTATTGTCAAGACATGGGATCCTATAACCCATACCGTTACTTGGACTGAACCATTGCGTATCTCTGATATAGCTTATATTAAAAGACTTGACGATTTAGTTGGAGGTTATCTCGTGGTTAAATCCTCCCCTGGATGGAGCAATGCTGTACAGGGCTGCATAGATGCAGTACGAAAGAGTAATCCTGACTGCCAAATTATCCTAGGTACGAGCGGAATACCTAACCAGCATCATCGTAGGTTAGAAGGGTATAGGGAACTAGCTAGGGAAATTTGTTTACAGAATGGAGGCTTTTTTGCAGACTTTTATGGCAGAACCTTAGAATGGCAGTACAGTCAAGCACAAACAAATCAACTTTATATTAATAGTACACGTTCAACCATTGCAACGGGTGATACTGAATATACTCTATTTAGGGGTAATGGAAGTAAGCCTGATCCTTCAAGTAATATTTCTTATTGGCTTTTACGCAATTTTTCAGTAAAGGTTAATGGTGTGGAACGTCTTAATGATAATTGTTATATTACAGGAGGTCGAAAAGTCGGTTGGTCATCTTCAACACTTCGAATGTCAAAAATGAATACAAGCTATGTTAGTGCTGAATATAAATTGGTGTTTACAGCTGATATTCCTAAAGCGGGGGATGAAATTATTGTTACATATACCCCAAAGAAGTGGGCTGATGACGATACGCATCCTTCACCATATGGACGTGAATTACTTGCTCAAGCAGCTACTGCCGCATTATTACCTATTCTAGAAAAGGATCTATTAATGCATACTACTTTTGATGTTGATGATGAAGAGTGGTGGTGGAGATGGCAGACGTATCGACCTACACCTACATCATGGGATAGAGAGGTTTTTTCTAAGACTGGTACTGGAGTTTTAAATATATTTGCTCCTGCACCTCAGGAGGGTATAGGGACGATCCCAGCTTGGACTTTTCCAGTGGTCTGGGATATTGATAAATACCCAATTATCAAGGTTAGGTACAAGGTTGCACCTGGTCCAGAAACCCCTGTTGGTCTCTGGATAGGGGCTTTTCCCGATGAGGAAGGAAAGAGTCGTCGGCTATATGTAGCGTTAAGCCCATCAGTTACACCAGCGCCTAACAATAGAATAGGGAGCGCAGTTCTTATTGACGATGGCAAATGGCATGAATTGACGATAGATGCCAGGATGATCAGGGAACGTTACCCGGATATTAAGGTGCTAGAAGGAATGGGATTTGATTCTGCAGGCCATACTCCAGCATATTTTAAGGGACCAGTATATTCTCTAGATGAAGTCATCATTGAAGGAACTGCACTATTATAACATTTTTTATAATAAATCAGGAGGAGTTTTATAGATAATGTAGAATAATAAAATTATGGAGGAAGTTTTCTACTAAACATAGAACATATAGAGAAACACTCCAACTCGCTTCATTTCATCATTGTAATACCCTATTCTTTGGTCTTTGAACCGAGTAAATTAACTGGATACTAGAATAGGAACGCTCTGTTCTTTTTAATACTAGTTTTAAGATCATGTACCAGATTAATAGCGTGGTAGACACAGGACCTCGTTATACAGTCTTGTATCATGGCATAAGTGTAAGAAGGTCACAAAGAGATGGTCCTCAGATGTGTGCTGTGTTCACCTATGAGGTACTTTGCTATATCTTTATTATTAACATGATAGGCTTATGACCCTATAAATCAAGATTTGACGTAAAGGCTATACGCAAAAGTAGATTTTTTTAAAAGCAAGGAGGAAATAAGGATGTCAAAGCGCCTCTTACGGATAACATTAATAGCAGCAGTTTTAATGTTTACTATAGGCGGGGTACTAGCTTTCGAGGAGGTAGTATTGGGTTCTCCGTCTTTATCCAGTATGAATAGTAAGTACTACTTTGTTGCTTCTAATGGTAATGATAATAATCCAGGAACTGAAGATGCTCCGTGGGCAAGTTTAGAAAAGGCCAGTAAGGGAGCTAATCCTGGGGATACAGTTATCTTCTTACCAGGAGAATACAAAGGAACTCTTATGCCTAAAAACAGCGGCACGCAAGATGCGCCTATTACCTTTCGTGCGGCTGAGAGGCGGAGTGTGAAAATAGTAGGTGACGGAACTAATGCATATATCATAAACCTATCTAATGTTTCTTATATTAAAATTGAAGGTTTTCATATCCAGCCAGAATCTGAGTGGAACCGTTGGTTGCTCGTTAGCAAAGCTTCATACATCAGTATTATTGATTGCCTAATGGAAGATGCCCGTGGAGGGATGCCATTCTGGGTGACTGAGAGCCAACAGGTTCAGCTGCGTGATAATGTGATCCGTGCTTATTCCGGAAGTTCTCATAACATGGCACGTTTCAGCAATAATAGATATGTTTTGCTGGAGGGTAATGCCATTAGCAAAGCTGGCCATTCTCCCTTGCAATTCTATCCCGTTAGGTCCAACCAATACATTGTGGTGCGTGGCAATGTGATCCATGCGGGTTGGGGAAGAGCCTTTGAATTCTTCGGTGATATAGATGTACTTTTTGAAGGGAATATAGTTACAAATTCCTTTAACGGAGGTAGATCAGGGTCAGCGGGAATTAACTTCTATTTCGACGGCGGTATTTTTCGTTTTAATCGTATCTTTCGGAACTGGGGGGGAGTTCTCTATTCTGGGATTTGGCTAGATGATCTTAATTTACGGAATGTACGCTTTTACAATAACGTATTTGACCATAATTTTGGTCCCGCTCTCTCTGTTACTACTGACGGAAAGAAGATATACAACCTTGGTTATGTAAATAACATCTTCTACCGAAATGATCCTCACGGTGGGCACCAACAGATGACATTGAATATCTCGTCTCCTGATCATATCTTCTTTTCTAATAACATAGTAACCTCCATGCCTCAGGAGCAGAAACGTTCTTTTTTACAACGTATTTTAGATGGTATCGAAGGTCTACTTATGAGTTTGGGAGAGCCTAAAAGAGATGATTTAAAAATAGAACCAGGCTTTGTGGATCTGGATAATTACGATCATGGATTAAGTCCTGAGAGTCAAGGACGGAATGCAGGCCGACATTTAACAGCTGCTGTAGGGTCAGGGAATAGTAACGTGCTCCCAGTTAAAGACGCGCTCTACTTCTATGACGGCTTTGGAATTGTAGGCGAAGTTGGGGATTTGATTGCAGTTGGTTCCGGAGATAATACGGCGAGAGTTGTATCTATAGACAGAGATAAGAACCAACTAGTTTTAAATCGTGTTGTCACATGGAAGGACG
>DIRN01000092.1:7403-8215 GCA_002426645.1 Firmicutes bacterium UBA5435
AGTTACTGATGCCGGGGGATATACATATATGGGGACTGGATACGCAGTCGCTGAGAAGCGTGAACCAGAAGAGCCACTTATGCATACCACTTTTGATGTTGATGATGAAGAGTGGTGGTGGAGATGGCAGTGCTATCGACCTTCGCCTGCAATATGGGCTAGAGATGTTGACCCTAAAACCGGTAATGGAGTTTTAGATATATTTGCTCCTGCATCTCAGGAAGGCATAGGAACGATCCCAGCTTGGACTTTTCCAGTGATATGGGATATTGATGAATATCCGATTGTCAAAGTAAGGTACAAAGTCTCACCTAGTTCTAATTTAGGAACTCCTGTTGGTCTATGGATAGGGCCCTTTCCTGATCACGAAAGAAAGAGTCGTCGAGTGTATGTAGCATTGAGTCCATCGGTTATACCAGCACCTAAAAATAGGGTAGGAAATGTGGTTCTTATTGACGATGGCGAATGGCATGAATTGACGATAGATGCTAGAATAATCAGGGAACTTTACCCAGATGTTAAGATCATAGAGGGGATGGGATTCGATTCAGCAGGTCGTATTCCCACTTATACTAAGGGACCCGTATATTCTATCGATGAAGTAATTATTAAACCAGAACTCAAGTGAGTATTAAGCCTATGATTTCAAGAAAATTGCTGGTTAATTAAGGAGGAAATATCTTAGGATGGAACTGGTCTTTGCGCTTAAGATACTACTTATAATGATCGCTGTTGTATTCATGTATGCTCCGAAGTTAACTGCTGGGATCACCGATGAGGCAGAGAAAGAAGGGAGGGTTTACTTTCTTTCC
>DIRN01000006.1 GCA_002426645.1 Firmicutes bacterium UBA5435
AGGGGTTTTTGCACCAGAATCATATTCTACATTAATGATTAAATCCCTCCTTAAATTCATAGTATTACTTATTAAATGTGTATATGGTTATCAATAGGGGATACCATATCATTAAGATGCTAATCTTTGAGTAAAGATATATGGAATCAAAATTGTCCCAGATAGACCATGTGTGTCTGGCATGACAGCATCTCTACGGTAAGAGTCTAGAATAGGGGTTGTCAATAGACCTACCATTAGCTAACGGCAAGAGCGTCCGTCTGTAAAGTGAAGTCTAAAGGAAGCTGGAGGCAAACTCCCGACATTAGGAACACATGCCTTATCTCCATACAAGATGCCCATAGGAGGTTGCTGTACATATCAATGTCTTGACCTAGGGAAAACCTTCTGAACCGTGGACGAAGTGCATAGGTGAGTCGTGAGGCAAAACTAGAACAGGAGGCATCAGTAGAGGTCATAGTATTGAGTAGGTAACGATACTGAGGTGACAGATTCGATGAATATATGTAGACAGATGAAATTCCCTACAGGAACCCTTCGAAGGAGGAGCGGTGAAGTTGCTGGGGATTGGGATAGATTTAACAGGACAAAAGTATTTAGTTTTTACAAGAAACCTATAGGGTCCATATCTTCACGTGATGTAGGGTTTATCCAATTGATACCTAGTGACTATTTTTTTATATTCTTTCCGTACAGATGCCTTTGGCGTTTTTAGAGGTTTAAATATCTAGGCTTACCTATATAACCAAAGTACGTTAATGAAAAGCACTAATACTTTTTCCATATGAAAGAAGAAGGATTTTTTCGTTAACTATAGAATCATGATATTGAGGTGATAGAATGGATTTAATAGACGTTATTAAAGGAAGACGAAGTATAAGAGCTTATAAGCCGGATCTCGTTCCTAAGGAAACTATTCTAAAAGTTCTAGATGCAGCTAATTGGGCTCCATCAGGTATGAACCTTCAACAATGGTACTTTATTGTGGCTACAGACCAAGTTAAACGGGAGGTAGCAGACGTTTATGGTAGATTAACTGAGGAGAAGATACCTAGGAAAGAAGAGCGTACAAAAGAGCAGGAAAAGTTTTTAAAGTGGGCAAAGACGTTGGGTGGAGCCCCAGTTGTTATAGGGCTATTGACTGACTATGAAGATGAACCGAGGCGGAGGAAGATGCATCTTCAAAGTGTAGCAGCAGCGTTTCAGAATCTACTCCTTGCAGCTTACGCTGAAGGGCTAGGAACTTGTTGGATGACAGGTCCATTAAGGGGTGAAGAGGAATTAAGAAGTATCTTAAAGGTTCCTGAAGATAAGGAGTTAGTATGTATTACTCCCTTAGGATTTCCTGTAGAGGATGAAGTGGTTATTCCACCTAGGCAGGATCCAGGTTTAAATCAGAAAATTAAATGGGTGGGTTTTTGCTAGAAGAATAACTGCTAGAGCCTGTATACAGGCTCTAGCTCAGGAGGAATAATACTACTGGTTATGCTCTTTCCCGAATGGTGGGTCTTGCCATATCCAGTAGGCCTAATGCTATGTGCGCAAGTCCAAAACCTGTAAGTCCAGCCCCTAGTTTACCACGAAGGGCTTTTCGTGATAGCAAGGTTACTAGAGTTCCAAGACCCATAATAGTCAAACTTGTCGCCTTTGCACTGTTTTTCAAATAAAACACCTCCCATGTTAATAGAATTTCCAATGATATAGATAGTGATTCGTGGCTCTGGGTTCCAATATTCGCCATGGTGTGTTTAAGAAGGATACGTCTTTTAAAAGAATTTAGGAGGTATAGAATATATGTATAAACTTTTACATACTCGTGTGCGTGTTAGCGATCTCGAGAGATCAATTAAATGGTATTGTGATAACCTAGGCTTTAGAGTAAAGAGTCGTACAAGCCGTTCACCTGCTGGGAATCAAATAGCTCACTTAGAACTAGAAGGCAATGATCATACCATCGAATTAACATGGTCAGAGGATTACGATCTTAACGTACCAGATGATCTAATGCACTTTGCTATTGGAGTTCCTAATTTAATGGCTTTTTGCGAAGAGCTTGAGGGAAAGGGTATAGAGATTTGGCCTGAGAATTGGCGAGAGGTATTTCCCCGAGGCAAAAAAATGGCGTTTATAACTGATCCAGATAATTATGAGATCGAGCTTTTAGAACTAAAGTAGTAAAGAGGTTGATCTTTATGTTCTTAGAAGATGAATTTGGCGATATTATTAAGAAAGCACGTTATGGACTTGGTAAAACCATTGATGGGGTAGGAGAAAAGGTCGGGATCTCTTCAACTTTACTTCAAAGCTTTGAGTCTTATGAAGAATATCCAAATAAGGAGTTAGCCTATAAGTTAGGGATGGAACTTGGACTCGAACCAGAGAGTCTTTGGGAGAGTGTTCGGGAGTCCTGGTTTCCTCAATCGCCGCCTCTTGTAAATGGTATTATCCACGCTGGGGTATGCATAAAAGTACTTACCTTTGACTATGCGTATTCTAATTGCTATTTAATTGCTGATACGAATACTAGAGATACCGTGATAGTAGATCCAGGCGGGCCATATAATGTGATATTAAAGGCTTTAGAGGAAGAAGAGTGGAGACCAGTAGGGATTATGGCAACTCATGGTCATAAGGACCATATAGCATCTTTAGAATTAATCGCCACGGGCTGTAAGGTACCTGTTATTGGGAATCCCGTGGAACTTGACTTTCAGTCTTTACATGGAATTTCAGATGAAAGAATTATTAGATTAGGTACTTTAGAAATAGAAGTATGGCAGATGCCTGGACATACTCCAGGACATCTGGGTTTTCTCATATCTGATGTAGCTCTTGTTGGAGATACTCTCTTTGCTGGATCTTTAGGACGTTCATATGAAGGTCCTAAATACTATAGAATTCTTTTAGAATCTGCTGAAAGGTTACTAGGACTTCCTCCTAATACAATACTCTTGCCAGGGCATGGCCCTATTACAAGTGTACGAGAGGAAACCGAGCACAATCCGTTCTTTATAGATAGGGGAGATGCTTATTGAAGATAATAGATATTTCCATGACTTTAGAACCTGATATGCCTATTTGGCCTGGAGATCCACATTTAATCTTTAAATATATATATCGTATTGATGAGGGTGATGAGGTTAACCTTAGCGAGCTTTCTCTTAGCAGCCATACTGGAACGCATGTAGATGCACCGTTCCATTTCGTAAAGAACGGATTAACTCTGGATAAGATAGGTCTCAATGGTATAGTTGGAGAAGCAGTACTCTTGAATATTCAAGATACCGACTTAGTTGAAGCTCATCATTTGGAAATGAAAGATATTCCAAAGAACAGTATTGTTCTGTTAAAGACAGCCAATTCAGAACGCTATTTTAATGGACAAAGCTTTAATACTGATTACGTAAGCTTATCAGAGTCAGGCGCTAACTTCCTAGCTGATGCTGGAGTGTGTGGTGTAGGGATTGATGCGCTCTCTATAGATCCTTATAAAGCGAAAGATGCACCTGCTCATAATATACTACTTGGCGTAGGTGTTCCCATAATTGAAGGTCTCGTCTTCAAAGGAGTAGAAGAGGGGAAATACTTTCTAATCTGTTTGCCTCTTAAAGTAGCAGATGCCGAAGGTGCTCCGGCAAGGGCTATACTCTTGGAACAGAAAGAAGACTTTTCTCGTCTAATAAAGTAGAAAAAATTATAAGGTAGGCGATTAAAATGAAAAGTTTTATTTATTCTGTTCTCTCAATTCTGCTCCTGGTTTCTCTGGCAGTAGGATTCAATGGTCATACAGGCGGAAAAGAGAATCCAGAGTATGCTGAATCACAAAAGATAGCTTATACGCAGGTCTATTATCAAGACTTACCAGAAGATATTAAGGGGGTAATTGATAAGCAAAAGCGTCAAAGTTGTACCCGGATCTTTAAAGGCGAGGGGGATAGCCAATACCTCTTTATCGCATTAGGGGAAAGGCGCACAGGAGGTTATGGCATTGAGATTAGGAGTGTAGAGGCTACTGAGGGGGGTATCACTGTAATTTACAGTGAAATAAAACCAGAAGAAGGGGCCTTTGTTACTCAGGCTTTTACTTATCCGTATGTAGTGCTAAAGATAGATTCCCCTTTCCTAATTAACGTAATTACTGGATAATAAAAGATAAGGAGATGGGCGGACTATGCACTGGCAGTATATACTTTATTTTTCACCTATAATTATAATTACTATCGTTGTAATTGCTGTTGTGCCTATAGCATGGCAATACAGACATGGACCACGTGCAAAAACGCTCCTATTACTCATGCTAGCTTTGTTGGAATGGTCCTTAGGGAACTTTTTTGAACTAAGGAGCAGTAGTTTACAGGCTAAGCTCTTTTGGGCTAATATAGAGTATATAGGAATAGTGGCAGTACCAGTTCTATGGTTCATATTTGCGTTGCAATGTGCTGGATATAATAAATGGTTAACCCGTCGGAATCTTATTTTACTTATATTAATACCTGTTATCACATTAGCATTAGTTCTCACTAATGGTTTTCATGGTCTAATGCGTCAAGATATGAAATTAAGTAATATAGGCCAAATTTCTATCGTCTCTAAGACGTATGGTGCTTGGTTTTGGGTCCATACCGTCTATTCGTACGTATTATATTTCATGGGGATATTAAGCCTCATCAAGTCCAAAATGAATGCATCGCGTACATATCGTAGTCAGCTTAATATTTTGATTTTTGGCGCATTAATACCATTGATAGGAAATGTTTTATATGTATTTAAACTGAGTCCAATCTCCCATGTAGACTTAACTCCCTATGCTTTTGCCATTTCATCTTTGATAATTGTAGGGGGGCCTTTTCATTTTCATATGTTAAACGTAGTCCCTATAGCGCGGGATGCAGTAATTGAAAACATGCATGATGGAGTTATAGTACTGGATCCACAAAACTGCATAATAGATCTTAATCCAGCTGCGGGACGAATCCTGCATAGTATTATAGAGCTGACTAATTCAGAAGTACTCACGCAGCCGATCAGCCGGGTCTTATCAGCACGTCCTGATCTTATTGAAACTTGTCGCCATGCTAAAGAACCTCAAGAAATTGAGTTCGTTATTGATAAAGAACAACGCCATTATGATTTGCGTATTTCACCTTTTTATGATAGCTATAGTCGTTTTACTGGACATATAGCAATTCTGCATGAGATCACTAAACAAAAAAAGGCTGAGTTAGCGCTGATAGAGTCGAAAAAGAAAATAGAAGGTCTTCATGAGATAGCATGTCAATTCAATTCATGTAAGACTGAGGACGAAGTCTATAAACTCACTGTGTATGCTACTGAGGAGCTCTTAGATTTTCCTATTTGTCGCCTTGATATATTCGAAGATGATAAGCTTGTGACTAAAGCTATGTCATATCAATTATCTCACTTAGGTGAGGAAGAAGTATTCGAATCAGAACGTAGAATGCCTATTGAAGACATAGGGGTGTTACAGATCTTCTCAGATAAATCAGATGAGTTTACTGAAGATGATTTAAGATTGCTCGAACTCTTACTTGGTCATACCCTTGAGGCCGTAAAACGAATCTCTTTGCAAAATAACCTTGAGGAACAGGCTATTCACGACCCTTTGACAGGTCTTTATAACCGACGTTATTTCATGCAGTTAATTAAAGATGAATTTAAAGGCAGTAAAGAATATAAGGATTCTATAGCCTTCTTAATGATCGATATTAACCTCTTCAAAGAAGTTAACGATAGATTTGGTCATCAGGTTGGGGATCGAGTACTTTGGGAAATGGGAGCTCTTTTAAAGGCACAATTGCGAGAGAATGATATTGTAGTACGTTATGGTGGAGATGAATTTTTAGTAATACTTTTACAAGTAGAGGATGCTGAAGTTGTAGTCCAAAGAATCCGCAGAGCTGTAAATAAGTGGAATGAGGAGAATTCGTTCATAGATTTCCCTATAACTTTGGGAATAGGAGTAAGTTACTGGGAACCAAAGAAAGGGCTCTCCATAGAAACTGTTTTGAATAAAGCAGATAAAAATATGTATAAAGATAAAAAGCAGCAAGAAGCTATAATATAGAAAGGAGAATCTTAATGGACGATTATATGCTTAGACAAAGATTAACTCATTCTCTTTTTTTGAGTTCTATGATGAGGAATACTAATGGCGCATATTGTGCTAGATGCGGTAAAGGCGCGGATATGGTTCAGTTAGGAGCGCTATTAGTTGCAGCCCCTGGTGAATATATGGAAGTGAGAGATAAATACCCGCATGCATTCTTACCAAATGCTATTGATGAGATGACGGAAAGATTAAGTAGTGAAGTAAAAGAGATAAGGTCTTTGCTGGGGAATGTTATTATAGGGGTGAATGCAGGGATATTCGATATCCAAGAGGGAGTAAAGATGGTTTCAGCTTTAACTGCTGCAGGTGGAGATATCCTTGAGCTTAATGTACATGGTGGTTTAAAGCCTTTTGCTGATATTGGTTTTTTTGAAGGCATGGCTCTTCCAGAATATAGGGAGAGGCTTCTTCTATGGACTAAAGAATTGTCCTACTCAGAGCTTCCATTGGTCATTAAGTTTCATACTTCTTCACCTGTAGACTTTGAAAAGGTCTTAGAAGAGTTAGAACCTTTTCCTGTATTCGGATACCATTTTAATATAAGGAATGAAGAGACAAAGGGTCCAGACTATGAATTTATAAAGAGGATTCGTCCTTTAGTAAAGGGTATGCTCTTCGTTTCAGGGTATATACGTTCACCAGAAGATATAAAGGCTCTTTGGGATCTGGGTGTGGATAGCATAGGGGTAGCTACTCCTATTCTTAAGGATGAGAATTTTCTTTGGGAACTTTCTAAGAAAGTCATGTAGGATTTAACTCTGAACGAGATCTGGAAAAGTATCCTTGCTACAAGCAAGGTAAGTCCCTTACCAGCCTAATGTTACTCTGACGAACTATACTAGTCTACTTCTCGCTTTTCGGGCAAATGGCAGCTTGATATTCAGGTGTAGTCTGTACCAATATAAGGCAACCGTTAACCATGACCTTATTTATAACTAATGGATCAATTCCCAATATATCCTTAACCCCTTCAACAGATTTCATGTATGGCTCTGATCTAACATTTGATGTAATCTCTTCATCGCACTTTCCTCCTTTTATAATGGATATATATATCCTATTATAAAAGGGGAAATGCAAATGGTTTACCTAATAACTAGACTGGGGATAAGTATTTTCAATAAAGTCTATAGAATTTTAACCCATTAGTTTTTCGAGAAGTATACGTCTACAACACGCTTATCCGTGATGAGCTATAAAGTTTTTATATAAGGTTAGAATAAAAATGTTATAATCATGTAACAAGAATATTGACATTACTCATATAATGTTATATAATAATAACAAGGAGGGATTTATATGAGCTATGCTTTAGGTAGCAGAATAAAGGAACTACGTGCAAAGCATAAAATTAGCCAGGAACAGATGGCTGATGTTTTAGGAACAACAAGACAAAGATACTCTCGTATAGAAAATGGTCAAGTAGATATTTCTTTTATTATAATAAAAAAAATATCTGACTATCTTGGAGTGCCAACATCTGAGATAACTAGTGCAGAAGATGAGAAAAAGGAGCTTGTAACTTTCTTTAGAGAGAAATATAGTAATAGAAATATAATAGATGCTGTTGCCAAAATAGAAGAAATATTAAAGGCTTTTAATGCCCATGAAAAATTGTATTATCAGATGAAAGGGCGTGATAGTCTTGTGGATCGATAAAACAGAAATTGAAGATAGAGCATTAAAAGTAAGACAGGAGCATAATGTTCAAACCTATGGCATAAAGGATATCTTTGGTATGATAGATCAAAGGGGTATTGATTTGATACGATACCCTTTTGGAAAAGATGAACTGCTGGGATTTTCTACTGTCTTCGAAGGTAAAAAGATAATTGTCTCGAATTCATCTGAAATATTATCACGAGAGCTTTTTACTATAGCTCATGAATTAGGCCATATTATATATGACTTTGAAGGTAGTAATCGTGATGTAAAAATAGATATCGAGATGGACGAAGAAACAGAAGATATTCCAGAAAATAGAGCTTTTTATTTTGCTAATTGTCTCTTAATGCCGGAAGAGCAGATGATTAAGTTCATAAAATATGTTTTAAAGAAAAAATATAAAGAGTTAAATGCGTTAGATATTGTTAGAATACAACTGGAATTTCAAGTTAGTTATGCAGCGGCAGTTAAAAGACTGTATGATCTAAACTCTATAACCTTTAACCATAAAAATGAATTATTTAATGAGAGAAATTGTATAACCTCAAAGTCTTTATTTAAGATGATTGAAGCGGATGAGAAATTATTAAAATCAATAGATATAATTCAAGTACCGTCAAGATACTATGAATATGTAACAAGTAACTATGAAAATGGTTATATTCCTTTTACTAGTCTACAAAAGACCCTCGCTCTTATAGGTATTGATGCAGAAATTTTAAAAAAAGAAGAGAAAAACGAAGCTGAATTAGATATAGACGATATATTTGAGGAGTTTAAATTATGGATGCATCATTAGATACAGATATCGTGATACATTTATATAAGAGTGGTAGAAAGGAGCTTTTATTTTCCTCATTCGATAAACTTTATATGTATGAATATTTATTGGAAGAAGAAATGAAAAATAAATTATATTCAGTATATGAAGAATTTCTTTTAGATGTTGAAAGAGGAAACGTAGAAATTATTAGGAATAAAGATTTAGTTCATATGGGAGTTAAAGGGTTATTTGAAAATTATAAAAATGATTATTATTATCTGTTCGACAAAGGCGAATTACATGCTGTAGCCTTAGCAAAAGCCATGGGAATTGTCGCATTTACTTCCGACGATACTAAAGAATTTGGACCGCACGAGACCTTAGTAAAAGAATTAATAGAAGATGTTATTCCATTTGCCTTTTATGAGTTATTATTTTTAAAGTTTTTATCGTCAGAAATAACTGTAGATGAGATGTATGAAAATTTTAAAGAAGTCAATTTAAGTAGTATGAGTGATCGACCTATGAATTTTAGAAGTAGAATGCTCTGTACTGTTAGAAGGTTTACAAAAAGATATGGAACTGAAAGGGATTTGCAATGGATTGGTAACTTTTGTACTAAAAGAAATATAAATATGAACGGAAAAATGAAATCTCTGAAATTATTCTTAAAAACGATGTAGTATCTCATATTCCGCACAATCAAATAA